>JABIQM010000112.1 GCA_018699415.1 Acidimicrobiaceae bacterium | reverse complement strand
CCGCCGACCGAAGGAATCGACCATGGGAACACCAGTCATTATTGAGGCAGGTCGAACGGCCCTACAGAAGCGAAATGGAGCCTTTACGGACACCCACGCGGCGACGCTTCTCGGTGCCACGCAGCGTGGTGTCCTCGACCGGGTCGGTATCGAACCATCACAGGTGGGCCAACTCGTGGGCGGTTGTGTGACCCAGGCCGGCGAGCAGGCGAGCAACGTCACCCGCACAGCCTGGCTCGGTGAGGAGTTCCCCTATGAGGTGGCAGCCACCACGATCGACTGCCAGTGCGGGTCGTCACAGCAGGCGAATCATATGGTGGCGAACCTGATCTCGGCGGGCGCCATTGATATGGGTATGGCCACAGGTGTCGAACACATGAGCAAGGTGTGGCTGGGGGCCAATGTCCCCCGGGTGGAGGAGCACTTCATCAATGGCCGATCGAAGCCGGATAATTTCCCGTGGGATATGCCCGATCAGTTCGGCGGGGCCGAGCGCATCGCCGCCGAGCACAGCATCACCCGTGAACGCGTCGACTGGCTGGGGATGATCTCCCAACACAAGGCAGCCACAGCGGTTACCGAAGGACGCTTCGAGCGCGAGATCATTCCCGTCGAGGTGGCTGGCGCTGAGGGCGAGGCCGTCATTGTCGACACCGATGGTGGTTTGCGCGAAACCACGATGGAGTCGCTGGCAACCTTGAAAACCGTCCTCCCTGACGGGATCCATCACGCCGGCAACAGTTCCCAGATCACCGACGGCGCCGCGGCCGTCCTATGGATGGACGAGGACAAAGCACGCAGCGACGGACACCGTCCACGGGCGCGGATCGTCGCCCAGGCGCTGGTCGGCTCTGATCCCTACTTTCACCTCGACGGCCCCATCCCGGCGACCAAAAAAGTGCTCGACATGGTCAAGATGACGCTTACCGACATCGATGTGGTGGAGATCAACGAGGCCTTTGCCAGCGTGGTCATGAGCTGGGCGAAGGTCTACGGCGTCAGCGACGACGACCTGGTCGACAAGGTCAACCCCAACGGCGGGGCCATCGCCCTCGGCCATCCGGTGGGTGCCACCGGGGCACGCCTGATTACGACCGCACTGCACGAACTCGAGCGGCGAGACGCCGAGTTCGCACTCATCACTATGTGTTGTGGGGGAGCGGTCGCAACCGGCACCATCCTGCAGCGGATCTAGATCAGCGGCTGCGCTTCAGACCGAGGCCGGCGGTGGCCACTAGGTCACGTTGGATCTCATTGACGCCGCCACCGAACGTGTTGATCTGCGCGGCCCGATTGGCCCGCTCGAGCTCGCCATGGAGGAACGCGCCGGGCGAGTCGCTTCGCAGGTGGGCGATTGGGCCGAGGATGCCCTGCAGCGTGCGATAGACCTCTACCACCTGCTCGGTGCCGAACACCTTCACACTCGATGCCTCGGCAGGGCCGAGAGAGTTTTCCGCCACAGCATGTACGAGCCGCCACGTGATCAGCCGTATGGCTTTACAGGTGGCAGTGCACTTGGCGAGGTCGGACTGCACCCAGGCGACATCGATCATCATGGACCCGTCGGCGGTGCCTGACGGAGTTTCTCGGCACCACGCCACAACATCGTCGAGCAAGCGTTCGGTCAGCCCCGAGAGTGCGGCCAACCCGACTCGTTCGTGGTTCAGCTGCATGGTGATCAGCTGCCAACCAGCGTTCAATTCACCCACAATATTTGTAACCGGCACTCTGACGTCGGAGTAGTACGTGCTGGTGGTCATGTGATCGCCAACGGTCACCAACGGCATCCATTCGAAACCGGGTGCGTCGGTCGGCACGATGATGATGCTGATGCCCTTGTGTTTCGGGGCATCAGCATCGGTACGACATGCAAGCCAGATGAAGTCGGCCTGGTTCGCCCCGGAGGTGTAGACCTTCGAACCGTCAATGACGAACTCGTCGCCGTCGACCACCGCAGAGGTGCGCAGGCTTGCGAGATCAGTGCCGGCCTCGGGTTCGGTGTACCCGATGGCAAAGTTCAGTTCGCCCGCGAGAATACCGGGGAGGTACCGCTGCTTCTGCTCGTCGGTACCGTGGGCCATGATCGCCGGTCCGACGGTGTTGACCGTGACGAACGGGAACGGCGCGTGGGCGCGCTGGATCTCGTCGAACATGATGAACTGATCGACGGCGCTTCGACCTTGCCCCCCGTACTCGGTTGGCCAGGCCAGCCCCAGCCAGCCATCGGCACCGATCTGTCGGATTACCCGCCGGAATTCCTGAGCGTTCTCGCCCGGTGAGCCGAGCGCGGCGCGGACCTCGTCGGTGAGGAGGGCAGCAAAGTAGTTGCGGAGTTCGGCGCGAAGTAGGAGTTGCTCGGGCGTCTCTGCCAAATGCATGCGTCGACAGTACAGTTTCTGACGGAACGTCAGAAACCAAACGGCAAGAAAAGAGCAGCGAGTGGGATATCTCGAAGGCAAGGTCGTCGCAGTTACCGGAGCAGGACGTGGGATCGGACGGTCGATCGCGCTGGATGCAGCCAAGGCCGGCGCCAAGATTGTGGTCGCTGATTACGGCGTCACAATGGATGGTTCGGAGCCCTCATCTGCAGTGGCGGATGAGGTTGTTGCCGAAATCAAGGCGTTGGGCGGCGAAGCTGTTGCCGCTGCGAGTGACGTCGGCACGATGACGGGCGGTGGCGCCGTGGTGGAGGCCGCCATGGACACCTTCGGACGGATCGACGGCGCAGTTTGCGTCGCCGGGATTCTCCGCGAGCGGATGTTGTTCAATATGAGCGAAGAAGAGTTCGATTCGGTTGTGAATGTGCATTTGAAGGGCACGTTCACCGTGTACAAGAGCGCCGCATCCATCATGCGAAAGCAAGAGGGCGGGGGTTCTCTGATTGGTTTCACGTCTGGGGTTTGGGCGCTCGGCTCTGTAGCTCAGGCCAACTATGCCGCAGCCAAAGGTGGCATTGTGAGCCTTACCTATTCGGCTGCGGTCGGACTCGAGCGTTATGGAGTCCGCGCCAATGCCATCGCTCCCGTCGCCCGGACCCGTATGAGTGAGAACGTCCCGATGCAGCTTGCCGAGAATGGCGACCCGGAAGATATTTCCCCGATGGCCGTCTATCTGTTGTCGGACAAGGCCGCCCACATCACCGGTCAGGTGTATTCCGTTGTCGGGCAGAAGATCGCCGTGTGGAGTCAGCCCAAGGAGATCCGGGCGATGTACAACGACGAGCGTTGGACTCCGGAGACCATCGACGAGAAGTTGATGGCCACCGTGAAGTTCGAACGGCTCCCCTTCCTCGACATGGTCGAAGAAATGAAGCGGGCCGCAGCAGCCAAGGAGTCACCGAACGCGTGAGTGGGGCGGCCGTCTCGGATACGGACTTTCGCACCGAGGTTCGCGGTTGGCTCAGCGCCAATGTCGTTGATGACTTCGCTGCGCTTCGCGGCCGAGGGGGCCCCGGCGACGAAGAGGTCGGTTTCGAGACCCGCGTTGCCTGGGAACAGGTTTTGGGCAAGGCCGGCTGGATCGGCCTCGGCTGGCCCGTGAGCCACGGGGGCCGGGGCGCCTCGCTGAGTCAGCAAATCATCTGGGCAGAGGAATACGCTCGAGCCGATGCCCCGGCTCGGGTGAACCATATGGGTGAGAACCTGCTTGCCCCCACGCTGATCGAGTACGCAACGAAAGCGATCTGCGACCGCTTCCTCCCCGGCATCCGAAATGGGACCGAACGGTGGTGTCAGGGATACAGCGAACCCGATGCCGGCAGTGATCTTGCCAACGTCAAGACCAAGGCCGAACTCGACGGTGACCAATGGGTGATCAACGGCCAGAAGGTCTGGACCTCGCTCGCCCATGTCAGCCACTGGGCGTTTGTCCTTGTCCGAACCGAGCCGGGGTCTGCCCGGCACGCCGGCCTGTCCTTCCTACTCGTGCCCATGGATCAGGAAGGGGTGGAGGTCCGTCCGATCATCCAGCTGACCGGCGGCGGCGAGTTCAACGAAACGTTCTTCACCGATGCCCGCACCGACGCTGATCTTGTGGTGGGCGAGATTGGCGACGGCTGGCGGATCGCCATGGGTCTTCTCGGGTTCGAGCGAGGTATCTCGACATTGGCGCAGCAAGTGGGGTTTGAGCGAGAACTTGATGCCACGATCGAACTCGCTCGTCGGCATCACCGGATCGGTGACCCGGTGACGCGTCAGCGTCTCGTGCGAATGTGGACGGGTCTGCGACTGATGAAACTGAACGCCATGCGATCCATGTCGTCAGACCGTGTACCTGGCCCCGAGGCCAGCATCTCCAAGTTGTTCTGGGGAACCTGGCACCGCGACCTTGGCGAGCTCATGATCGATCTCCAGGGGGTGCATGGCATCGTCGCCGAGTCTGACGGAGAGTTCAGCGACGATGATGCGTATCCACTTACCCTTGAGCAGAAACTGTTTCTTTTCACCCGGTCTGACACGATCTATGGCGGATCGAACGAGATTCAACGCAACGTGCTTGGTGAGCGCGTGCTCGGACTACCACGGGAGCCACGATGATTCCGGACTACGAACCCGGCCATGAGCTATTGGCAGGAAAGCGGGTGCTCATAACCGCGGCTGCGGGAAGCGGCATTGGGTCCGCAACAGCCAAACGATGCGTCGAAGAGGGCGCTGTCGTGATGGTTTCGGATCGCCACGGACCACGCCTCGCAGAAACTGCAGCCGAACTCGGAGCTGCATCGGTGTTATGTGATGTGACCGACGAGGAGAGCGTGCAAGCCATGTTTGCCGCGGCCATTCAGGAAATGGGCGGGGTCGACGTCTTGATCAACAACGCCGGTTTGGGTGGCACCGCAGAGGTGCACGAGATGACCGACGCACAATGGTCGAAAGTTCTCGACGTCACCTTGACGGGCACGTTCCGGGTGACCCGGGCCGCCCTCACTCACATGTATGAGACTGGGGCCGGTGTGATCGTGAACAACGCTTCGGTGCTTGGCTGGCGAGCTCAGACCGGTCAGGCGCACTATGCCGCGGCGAAGGCTGGGGTCATGGCGCTGACTCGTTGCTCT
>JABIQM010000328.1 GCA_018699415.1 Acidimicrobiaceae bacterium | reverse complement strand
GATGGCGGGCGGTCTGGCGGACACCGAGAAGGACGAGCTCGCTCGCCTTCTCCGCCAGGTCATCAACAACGCCGACTAAGCACGCCTGGGGACAGACCCCAAACGTGCGTTGCCCCTTACCGGTTACTGGTGAGGGCGATGATCCAGTCGGTGACCGTGACGAATTCGGGGTTCACGCCCGCTGGTCCTGGGATCAGGTAATAGCCCATTTCCGGTCGAGTAACGACCGGGCCAACAGGCCTCAAGGTTCCGTGCTCGATAGCGGTGTCGACGAGCCCGCGCCAACCGAGTGCAATCCCCATGCCGGCAATCGCCTCGTTCATCGTGAGCGCATGATTGTTGTAGGTGACGCGGGCGCTGCTGGCCTTGAGGTCAAGATTGAACGTCGCAAACCAGGTTTGCCAGTCCATCCACTGCCGGTCACGATGATCGAGGTGGAGCAGCGGCAGCGACAGGAGTTCGGAAGAATCGGTTTGGGCATTGAGCCCATGGCGTTCTGCAAACGCAGGCGCAGCCACTGGGACGACCTCTTCATCCCACAGCAACTGACTTCCGGCTGGCACGCTGGCATCGGGGACGAGATGGATTGCCGCGTTGAAACCTGTCTCGCCCAACTCATTGTCGCGGTCGAACAGACGGAGCCTCAGATCGGACTGGCCGAGTGCGTGTTGAAGCTCGTCAAGATGCGGGACGAGCCAGCGCTGAGCAAAACCAGGATTGGCTGCGAGTAGGAAGGTCGACTCGGGTAACCGGAAACGCTCGACGGCTGAAGTGATTGTGTCCATTCCGCTCTGAACAGCGCTGAGTAGCAGGTCTCCATCGGGGTTCAGCGTCACCCGATTCGGCGTGCGGATGAAGAGCGGACGGCCAACGGCTCGCTCGATGGCGTGAATATGGCGCGATACTGCCGGCTGGGTCATGCCCAGATCGGCCGCCGCTGCAGTGAAGGTGCCGAGACGAGCGGCGCATTCGAAGACTGCAATCATCTGCAGTCGGGGAATCCTGACGAGTAATGGATGCATCTTCTTAGCATGACGCACAGTCATGCTCAGCGAAACTTTTTCGTATCTATGCAGGTGAAGTTCTGAGGTTCAGAATTACCTCATGGCATCCAAGGATTCGAGCGCCTTGACGCACCGTCCAGCCCGACGTGGACGAGCAGAGCGTGTGGCCTCGCGTGGCTCTGCCCGGGGCACGTACCGCGAGGCCATCGTTCCCCGTCGACAGTCACCGACCTATGAGCTGCTTGGCGAACTGGAGCTTGGCCGCCTCGAAGCCCACGCTGACTGGATTCTCGATGAGATCGGCGTGGAGTTCCGAGGCGACGAGGAAAGCCTCGAACTGTTTCGTTCGGCCGGGGCGCGCGTCGATGGCGAACGAGTCCGGTTTGATCCCGGTCATGCTCAACATTTGTGCACCACGGCGCCCTCCCAGTTCACATTGCATGGGCGTGACGGTCGAAAGGTTCCTATCGGCGGCGACCATGTTGTGTTCCTCCCGGCGTACGGCCCACCGTTCGTTACCGATCTTGACGAGGGTCGCCGGTATGCCACCCTGGCCGACTTCGAAAACTTCGTGAAGCTCACGTGGATGACGCCGTGGTTACATCACTCCGGCGGAACGGTGTGCGAACCGGTGGATGTGCCGGTGAACAAGCGTCACCTCGACATGGTTTATGCCCATCTTCGATATTCGGCGAAACCCTTCATGGGTTCGGTCACCTCCGCAGCGCGTGCAGAAGATTCGATCGAGATGGCCCGGATTGTGTTCGGTTGCGAGTTCATGGAGACGAACTGTGTGATCCAGGGGAACATCAACGTCAACTCGCCTTTGGTCTGGGACGACGTCATGAGTGGTGCCCTCAAGGCATACGCACGAGCGAATCAGGGTTGTGTGATCTCGCCGTTCATCATCGGCGGAGCGATGGGGCCGGTGACCATGCCCGCATTGATCGCACAAGCTCACGCCGAGGCCATGACGGGTATTGCGTTGTCTCAGCTGGTTCGACCCGGCGCGCCTGTGATCTACGGCAATTTCCTCACCACCATGAATTTGAAGTCGGGTGCCCCCACATTTGGCACCGCCGAGTCGACGCTTGCCACGTACGCGATCGGGCAGCTCGCTCGAAAGCTTGGTTTGCCGTTGCGTTGCGGTGCGCACTACACAGCCTCGAAGACCGCCGACGGCCAGGCAATGCAGGAGTCTGCAGACGCGATGAGCTCCGGAATTCTCGCAGGAACCAACTATGTGATCCATGCGGCTGGATGGCTCGAAGGGGGCCTGTCGATGGGCTACGAGAAGTTTGTGATGGACCTCGACCGATGCGGGATGCTGCATCGCCAACTCGCGGGACTCACGATTGACGATGAGTCGCTCGCCGCCGACGCCTATCGGGAGGCGGGCCCCGGTAATGCCTATCTGGGCACCCGGCACACGATGCGAAACTTCGAAACAGCCAATCACGAGTCCGATCTCGCCGACACCAACTCGTTTGAGCAGTGGACTGAGGATGGCGCTCTCGACCTCCAGCAGCGCGCCAACGCTCGATGGAAGCAGATGCTGGCCGCCTACGAACCGCCACCGATCGATGATTCGATCGACCGCGAACTGCTCGCCTTTATGGACGAGCGCCGGGCATCGATGCCCGACGCTTGGTACTGAAAATGAATCAAACACAGGAGATCAGCCGATGACCGAAGAACTCACTCGCACCTCTGCCCTAGCCGGCCGCCACACGGCGCTCGGTTCAGGACTCGAGGACTGGAATGGCATGGGCACGGCGTGGGAGTACACGACCGATCCCGAGGCCGAGCATGATGCCGTCCGTGAGGCGGCTGGCATGTTCGACATGTCTCCGCTCAAGAAGGTACGAGTGACCGGACCTGATGCCGCGGCTGTCGTTGACCACGCCCATTCCCGCGATCTCAGTCGGCTGGCCCCGGGCCAGTCGGCGTACGGTTCGGTGCTCTCGGAGGAAGGCATGGTTGCCGACGACGCGATCGCGTTCAACAACGGCGACGCGGGCTGGCTGTTCGTGCATGGGTCAGGCGCGTCCATGCAGATGCTGGAAGCCTCCGCCACTGATCGTGACGTGGAGCTAGAGCTTGACGACGACCTTCACATCATCTCGCTTCAAGGGCCGGTGTCGTTTCCGCTGCTCAACGCAGCTTCCCATGCGGATCTTGGCTCGTTGGCCTACTTCAATCATCTCGACACCCGTCTGTTCGGCCGGTCAGTGATGGTGTCACGCACCGGCTACTCCGGTGAACGGGGCTATGAGATCTTCGCCTCCGGAGCCGACGTCGGCGATCTCTGGGATGCGATTCTGATCGCGGGCGCGGATCGTGGTGTGATGCCGGCGTCTTTCACTGCGTTGGACAAGGTGCGGGTGGAGGCGGCGCTGCTGTTTTATGGATATGACATGACGGCCGAGCACTTCCCCGGTGAGGTCGGCCTGGGCTGGACCATTAGCAAGAACGGCGCTGACTATCGCGGGAAGAGTGCAGCACTGACAGCAGTGGGAAATGAACGGTTCGTCGGCGCCGGCATCGCCATCGATCACTCTGAAATCATCGACGGCGGTGAGGTTCTTCGCGTCGACGGTGTCGACGTGGGCGTTGTCAATAGTCCCGCCCACTCTCATCGTCTCGGCAAGTCACTGGCGCTCGTCCACATTGCCCCGGGTGCTGCTGCCCCGGGCACACGAGTGGAGGTGGTCGGTGAGACAGAGACCTATCAGGGGGTAGTCGAGACAATCCCGTTCTTCGACCCGAAAAAGACCCATACCCACGCGTGAGATTTAGCGGGAGCGGCGGAGGAGCTCTTCGACGAGTTCAGGGTCGTGCTCGCCCAACGCAGGAACCACGGGCTTGGCCGCACCGGCATCATCGATGTTGAACGGTGGCTTGTACGTTTTGGTGCCCCCGGTCGGGAGGGTCGTGTCGACGAATCGATCGCGTGCTCGGAGCTGCTCGTGGTTCCAGAGCGTGATCGGGTCGTTCACCGAGCTGTAGGCGATGCGCGCTGCGGTGAGGCGAGCGAGCATCTCCTCAGCCGGCGCCGACGCCAGTGCCGCTCGCAGCACGGGCTCGAACTCTTCGATGTTGCCAATACGCGCTTGGTTGGTAGCGAAGCGTTCGTCGTCGGCCAAACCCGGCTGCATGAACACATCGGTGCAGAGCGCCCGCCATTCGGTCTGGTTTTGGACGGCAATGAGAATGTCGCGTCCGTCGGCGAGGGGATACACGCCGTACGGCGAGATCATGGCGTGGCGGTGACCGGCTCGGGCTGGAGTGACCCCTCGGTTGACTGCGCTGTAGGTGGGTGCCGCGGTCCACTCGGCCAGGCACTCAAGCATCGACAGTT
>JABIQM010000133.1 GCA_018699415.1 Acidimicrobiaceae bacterium | reverse complement strand
GGGTTGGCGATCGGGTAGATCGACGTGTCGCGATGAAGTATCTGCTGCGTCTCTCCCGGTTCGAGGTGCATCACCCCGGTGTAATGCACGTGATAGCGGGCGCAGCTTGGCAGCAGGATGTGGTCTGCCACTGCCAGCACCGTCGGGTCCATGATGAGCTGCTGAACTGCAGGCGACTTCGAGATGAGTGCACCAAATCGCTTCGTGAGGCTGCCCATGAACGGGTCGTGCCCGGAGTGGGCTACATCGAGGTACGGCTGTAAGTCGGATTTCAACGCGCCCAAGGCGTCGCTATCGAGGGTTCCATGAATGACGGCGTACCCGTCGTCGCTCACCGCCTCGGCCACGTCGGCGGTATTGGCATCGGCGTCAAAGACGTTGGTCAGGGTGACACTCATGTTGGTGACCGTCGGGCGGGGATGTGTCTTGCGGAGTCGAACAGACCGAGAATCCATGTGGTGGCCGGCGAGTAGACGTCGATAAACACCGCCTCTTCGTCACCGAGGACGACTCCGCCGTGGGGAACATCGCCGGGGGCGTACCATCCATCACCTGGCCCGATCTCACGGGTCTCATCTCCGACCGTGAGTTGGAGGCGACCCGAGAGCAGAAGGCTGAACTGCTCGTGCGGATGTTTGTGCATCTCGTAACTCGCCCCCGGTGGATAGACGGCACGGATCATGTGCATATGTTGGCCCGACACGATCTGGGACTCAATACCTTCCTTGTCCCAGCGGACTGCGTCCAACTCGTCCCAGGAAACGATGCGCCGACTCGTGATCTCCGCTCCATGCTCGTTCAGTTGCCGATCACCCATAAACAGAAACTACAGCAGAGCCAGCGAGCCATCCAGAGTCGTGCCCGCTTTTCGGCACTGTGTCAACGGTCTGATCCGTGATGGGCTTGGGTGTATCTCGCCAAACTGCGTGAGAGCTGTGGGAGGCTTGGTAAGTGTCGAATCTTGCCCAGACCAGCTTTGATGCAGAACCGGCACCGCGCAGGTGGACCGGGTGGGAAAGATTTGCGCTTGCCCTCTGCCCGTTGTTGATCTTAGAGATCTGGCTTCGAGTGTTTCCTGACGCATTTCCCGGTTGGGCAATGGCGATGCCCGCGTCGGCGACCCCCGATGTGGGTAAGCCACTCAATCGATTCGTCAACTTCTTGAGACACGACGAGATCCTTGGGCTGTTTAACGTTCAAGAACTCACGAGATCGCTCTCTGGGTTACTTGACTACCCGATCGAATTCGCGGAGGGGGTTCTCCGAACAGGTGAAGGCTCGTTGGGTATCGGCCCCGCCCCTTGGACGATGCTTCTCGCTGTCGGCGGGGTCTTCGGATGGCGCCTAGGAGGATGGCGCCTGGCACTACTCACGGCAGGATCTGTCTTCTATTTTGCTGCCATAGGCGCATATGAGGATGCTATGGAGACGCTTGCGGTCGTGGCGGTGGCGGCCCCCGTCGCGGTTTTGACAGGGTTCGCTCTCGGACTATTCGCAGTAAGGAAACGATGGTTTGAGAAGATCCTTATTCCGTTCTTGAACGTGCTGCAGACCTTCCCTCATTTCTCGTACTTGCTCCCCGTCGTCGTGTTTGTTGGTCTCTTTGGTCGAGCTGGCGTGATCGCCACGATGATCTTCGCGTTTCCGCCGATGGCGCGGTTGACCATTGTGGGGATGCAGGGCATTCCCCCAGACGTCATTGAAGCGGGCACCATGTCGGGGGCGACCTCGTGGCAGATCCTTCGCAAGGTCGAGCTGCCAGCAGCGCGCCGAGCGCTGATGGTGGGCGTGAACCAGGTGGTGATGAGTTCACTCGCCATGATCGTGATTGCCTCGCTCATCGGCACGAGTGGTCTTGGCCTGACCTTGCGGCAACGGCTCCGAAGCCTCGACATCGGCGTTGCGCTTCAGATCGGTATCGCCGTGGTACTGATGGCGATCACCTTGGACCGACTCAGCCAGGCGTGGGCAAAAGGAGAGCCCCAATACCGTCGTGAACTCCCGTTTGTTCGGCGCTTCAAGTATCTGTTGCTTGCCTTTGGGTTCGGCATTGCCACGTTCATGGCATCGCAAATGTTCGACTCGATGAGCGTGTACCCCCGGCACTGGCAACTTTCGTTCGCTGACGAGGTCGACGGTTTCGTTCGGTGGATGGCGACAAGCCTGCCAGTTGAGTCGACTAAGAACTGGCTCTTATTCAATCTCCTGCTGCCGATGCGAGATGCCTTCAGAGCAACTCCATGGGGCGTGGGCGTCGTTGTTGTTGCAAGCATTGGGTGGTTGATGAAGGGACCCCGGCTCGCGATTTCGGCAGCCGTGTTTCCACTGGTGATTGCCTTCAGCGGGTACTGGTTCGAAGCGATGGAGACCACATATCTCGTCGTTGCCGCAGTCGCCATATGCGCCACGATCGGTGTACCGCTTGGGGTGTGGGCATCGGCGACCGATGCGCGAGTTCGCACGGTCCAGGTTGTGCTTGATGCCTTCCAGACCATGCCTCCGTTCGTCTATTTTCTTCCTGTCATCATGTTGTTTCGCGTCAGCCCCGCCGCGGTGCTCACATCGATGCTCATCTACCCGATGGTCCCTGCAGTTCGGTACACGATGCTTGGGCTCCGCGGCGTTCCGTTCGACAAGATTGAAGCTGGTAAGACCTCGGGTTGCACATCGTGGCAGCTGCTCTGGAAGGTCAAGATGCCTCTGGCGCTTCCAGAAGTCATCCTTGGGATCAACCAAACCATCCTCTACGCCATATTCATGGCGATCCTCGGAACCCTTATCGGCGGCGTCGGAGGACTCGCCGGGCCGCTCATGAGCGCACTCGGGAGCTCCGACATCGGAAACGGCACGATCCTGGGACTTTGCATCGCCTGTATCGGCCTTACCGCCGACCGGCTCATTACGACGTGGGCTGCCGATCGAAAGGCCCAACTGGGATTGCCATAAACGATCTAGTCGTCGAGTGTGGCGGCACAGTCAAGATCGGCGGTCCAAATAGCGAGGGCCACGAGCGGCTCAGATCGAGTTTGCATTGCGTGTGATGTCCACGGCTCGTGGACCATCCATGAGCCGGGGGGTTTGGGCTCGAAAGGCCCGTCGCCCTTCTTCCACTCGGCGGTTCCTGCCACGGCGTAGTAGAGCTCCGGCGCCAAATGTGAATGCGGTGGGTAGAGGATGTGCGGCGCCTGGACCGTGACGAAGATGCTTGCTTCGGTGCCGAACGCGAGCGAGGTCTCGCGTGCATGGTCTCCGACAAGAACAGCGACGAAGTAGCCGGCCCGCAGCGCGACTTGATCAGTTCGATCCGCGTAAGGATCAACCCACTGCAAACTTGGTGCCGTGTCGCACAACGCGGTGAGCATGGCCTGACCGAGCGAATCGTTAGGGATGTCGACGGCTTCGAGGAGTTCGACAACCAAATTCGGGCAGTCGGGGGCCGCGTCCGACAGCCGGCCATGGTCGGCGAGAGCTGTGATCGCTAGGCCAATGTCTGGTAGATCCAAGGTCGCATCGGCGTGAGCGCCACCGATGATCGCCCCGGTGGTAGCGAGAAGGCGTTGTCGAGATTCATCTACGCTTGCCATGAACGGTCTCCCTGTATCGCCGCCAGGAAAATTATCGCGTAACCCAGAACCTGAATGGATGACCATCGACCTTGGCTTCGTGGAGAGCGGCGGTTTCCTCTGCCGGCCCGAGCTTGATGGAGAGGGCGAGAACCTCACCGGCGATGTAGTCGCCGTGCAGTGCGATGGCGGCCTTGGCGTCGTCGCTGGCATCGCTGATCTGCACATTGATGCGGTCGGTTACGACGAGATCCTCCGCCTTGCGAGCATTTTGGATCTCACGAACGATGTCGCGGGCCAAACCCTCGGCGGCGAGTTCAGGGGTGACCTCGGTGTCGAGCGTGACCACAGCATCGTTGGAACGAAGGGCAGCAGCCACGACGCCCTCAGGCGACTCAAGTGCGAGCTCGTATTCGCTTTCGGCCAACCGATGCCCGGCGACGGTGACTGACCCATCTTCGTTGGAGGTCCAGTCGCCGCTGCGGGCGGCGCCAAACACAGTTTGCACGTCCTTGCCGAGGCGCGGGCCGAGGGCCTTGCCGTCGGGGCGAAGGACGAACGTGGCAAGCGAGCCGATCTCTTCGGTGACCTTCACGGCCTTCACGTTGAGTTCGTCCCGCAATAGATCGGCGAATGGTTCGAGCGTGTCGGCATCTCGGCCGGCAACCGTTACTGACGCCAGCGGCAGGCGCACACGCAGACCCTGGTCTTCGCGCAGACGCAGACCAGTCGACGCGACATCGCGTAGCCGATCCATCGCCGCGACGAGATCAGCATCATCTGGGTAGGCGTCGGCGGCTGGCCAGTCGGAGAGGTGCACGGATTGGGGACGGTCGGCATCGCCGCCGGTCAGCCCGATCCAGATCTCTTCGGTGATCATTGGCAGGAAGGGGGCAGCGACCTGCGTCAGCGTGACGAGCACGGTGTAGAGCGTGTCGAGGCCGTTGACATCGGCGCCGTCGCTGCCGGTGCCCCAGAAACGGTCGCGGGAGCGGCGGATATACCAGTTGTTCAGCGCATCGATGAACGACTGGATTTCGGTTGCTGCGCCCGGCAGGTCGTACTCATCCATGCGCGACTCGACCGAGGCCACAAGATCTCGCGTCTTCGCCAGGATGTAGCGATCAAGAAGTTCTGGTGAGTCTGTGCGGAACGTGGCTCGATAGTTTTCGACGTTCGCGTAGAGCGTGAAGAACGAGTAGGCGTTCCAGATTGGCAGGATGACCTGACGGACCACATCGTCGATCCCCTGGTCGGAGATGCGGGTATCGCCGCCGCGAACGATGTTGGTCGACATGAAGTACCAGCGCAGTGCGTCAGAACCCTGCTTGGAGAAGATCTCCTCGGGCTCGGTGTAGTTGCGGAGCTTCTTTGACAGCTTGGTGCCGTCATCGGCGAGCAGAATGCCATGACAAATAACGTTCTGGAATGCGGGTCGATCGAAGAGCGCCGTAGCCAGCACATGCAACGTGTAAAACCAGCCACGCGACTGATTGATGTACTCGACGATGAAGTCGGCGGGGAAGTGCTCGTCGAACCAGTCCTTGTTTTCGAACGGGTAGTGGACTTGAGCAAAGGGCATCGAGCCGGACTCGAACCAGCAGTCGAGGACCTCGGGCACGCGCCGCATCATCGAACGACCGGAGGGGTCATCGGGGTTGGGTCGCACCAGCTCATCGATGAACGGACGGTGCAGGTTTGTCGGTCGGATACCGAAGTCGGCTTCAAGCTCGTCGAGCGAGCCGTAGGCGTCGGTGCGCGGGAACTCTGGATTGTCGCTGACCCACACGGGGATCGGTGAACCCCAGAAACGGTTACGGCTGATCGACCAGTCGCGGGCGCCTTCAAGCCACTGGCCGAATCGGCCATTCTGGATGTGGTCGGGGACCCAGTTGATGTCCTGGTTGGTCTCGAGCATCCGGTCGCGAATGTCGGTGACTTTCACGTACCAACTCGGCATCGCCTTGTAGATGATCGGTGTATCGGTGCGCCAGCAGTGTGGGTAGTTGTGCGTGTAGCTGTCGTGGCGGACAAGCTGGCCTGTCTCGCGAAGATGTTTGATGATCCCGGAGTTGGCTTCGAGCACGTTCTCGCCGGCCCACTCGACGACCTCGGCAGTGAACCGACCCGAATCGTCGACGGGTACGACCATGCCGATACCGGCTTCGCCGACGACCCGCTGATCGTCCTCACCAAAGCCAGGTGCCATGTGCACGACGCCAGTGCCTTCGGAGGTATCGATGAAGTCACCGGCGAGCACCTGGAAGGCGCGTTCTGTCCCGTGGTGAGCCTTGTCCGGATCGACCGAAGCCATATCTGCGAAGTAGGGAAACAGTGGCACGTAAGTCCGTCCGACCAGGTCGCTGCCGCGAACGGTTCCCACCCGTTCGGCGTTTTCCAGCTGCTTGTTGTACTTCTCAAGGACGGCTTCGCCGAGGATGTAGCGAGTGCCGTTCTCGTCGGCCATCACGGCGTAGTCGAGGTCTGCGCCGACTGCGAGCGCGAGGTTCGAGGGCAGCGTCCATGGTGTGGTGGTCCAGGCCAGGATCGCGGCCGGTGTCGAGGCGTCGCCGGGCAAGCCGTCTACCGCGTCGAGTGTGAACGCAACGGTGACGGCCGGGTCCTGGCGGGGACGGGTGGCATCATCGAGGCGGATCTCGTGATTGGACAGCGGGGTCTCTGCTCCCCAACTGTAGGGCAACACGCGGTTGGCCTGGTACACCAAACCCTTGTCCCACAGCTGCTTGAACGCCCACATGACCGACTCCATGTAGTCGAGGTCCATGGTCTTGTAGTCGTTCTCGAAGTCGACCCAGCGAGCCTGCCGAGTCACCGTCTTCTCCCACTCCTGGGTGTACTTCAGCACCGACGTGCGGCAGTACTCGTTGAAGCGTTCGATGCCGTAGTCGATGATCGATGCCCGCCCCGCGACGGGAAGTTCTTTTTCGGCTTCCATCTCGGCGGGCAGACCGTGGCAGTCCCAGCCGAACCGACGCTCAACGCGCTTGCCCTTCATCGTCTGATAGCGAGGCACCACGTCCTTGACATAGCCGGTAAGGAGATGGCCGTGGTGCGGCATGCCGTTGGCGAACGGTGGTCCGTCGTAGAACACATATTCATTGTTTTTTGAACCATTGCCAACGGGCCGCTGATCGACGCTTTGTTCGAACGTTTTTTGGGCCGCCCAGCCCGCAAGAATCCGCCGCTCGATGCTCGGAAGATCCGGGCTCTCGACCTGGGGATACGGGGTGTCGGCGGCGTCACTCATAGAGGGAAGGCTATCGCCTCAAAATTTGAGGGGATCTTGAGAAAACAGCGATCGTTG
>JABIQM010000243.1 GCA_018699415.1 Acidimicrobiaceae bacterium | reverse complement strand
GAGCCGCAAGCGCCACTGCGTGGGTGCCGCGTAGTTCGGGCCCGCCGTTGAACCCGCCGGGCACCATTTCTCCGAGTACCGGCAATCCAAGCCGGTGAGCCTCGGCCGTGGTGTGAGCGAGGTTCTCGAGGGTGGCGGCCTCCTTGTCGGAGCCGGGGAGGGCGGTGACTACGAGAGCATCAGCCCCGAGCCTGACTGCGTCGGCGGGCCCGAAGAACTGTCCGAGAGAGCCACCCGACGCGGTGCCAAGGTTGGTTTCTGCTCCATCGCTACGGACGATGAGACCGACTCGGCTGAGTTCGGTGGCGAATTTTTCGGCAATCCCGAACGATGTAAGGATCGCGTCTGCCCCACCTGCGACCACTGCTGCAATGGTTGCGCCAACATCTTTGAAACCCTCGCACGGGCCATCGATCAGGCCGTGATCGAGGGCGATGATCACCGTGCGTCCGTCCGAGGCGAAGATGCGGTTGAGGCGGCGGATAGTCATGTGATGGTTCCTTTGATGATGGGTAATGAGTCGCGGATGACGGCGAAGTTCGCTTCGAGGTTTGGTGACAAAGCGTCGATCAGCACGGCATGGAGGTGGTGTTCAGAGGCTAGTTTCGCGACTTCTGCGGCACATTCCTCCCGGGTACCGGCGATCTGGTATCGGCGGAGAAGGTCTTCGGTCACCAGAGGGTCGACCAGGCTCGGATCGTTGGTGCGAGCGGCGCGGGTGATGATGGCGATGGCTGTTTCGTCGAGTCCAAGCGACTGGAGAACCCGCGGTGGTGAGTCCATCAGGACGAACGACAAGGTGGCTCGCTGGCCTTCGAGGAGCTCTGGCGTGTAGCAGATCCGGCCGAGATACATCCGCTTCGGGGTCTCCCGGCCTGCGTTGCGCGCGGACTGCTCTAGCACTTCGATGGCGGCACCGAGGTCGGGCTTGACGGTGAGGATCACTCCGTCGGCTTCCCGGCCGGCCAACCCCAAGACCATCGGGCCGCGGCCGGCAATCCACACGGGGATGTCCTGAACCCCATGACCAAGCTGGGCTTGATCGAGGGAGCAGTGTTCGCCTTGCCATGTGATCTCTTCACCGGACCAGAGTTGCGTGGCCGCAGCGATCGTGTCGGCGAGTACCCGGTACGGCCGTTTGCGCTCGATCGCCATGGGCCCAAGCACCATTGATCCACCCGCCAGCATTCCGGCGATCACGCGGCCGTTCGAGAGCTCATTGATGGTGGCGAGCGCGGCAGCAGTGACCGCCGGATGACGGGTGTAGCCGTTTGTCATGACGCCCAACCGGATCGTCGTGGTTTCTCGGGCTATTGCCCCGAGACAGGCGTAGATGTCGGGGTGGACGCCCTCGTCGGCCACCATGCAGTAGTCGTATCCGAGTCGCTCGGCTTCAACTGCAACGGCGATCACGTCGGTTGCCGGCATCAGGGGAACAATGTGAACGCCAGCTGCGATGGCCGGTCTATCCATGAGTGTGCTTTCGGTGTCCGAAACGCTGCCCGCCATCGACAGTGATCACCTCACCGGTGATGTAGTCGGCTTTGGCCAAAAACACGACTGCCTCAGCCATTTCTTCGGGCGTTCCCCAGCGGCCGAGAAGGGTGTCGTCGGCAACGCGCTGGTACGTGGCGTCGTCGTAGTCGGCGGGGCGGAGGGCGGGGCCGGGTACGACGGCATTGGCTCGTATTCTGGGCGCCAACTCAAGTGCGAGTTGGCGGGTGAGTGAGAGCACGGCTCCCTTGCCGACGGCATGACCCGCGAATCCGGGCCACGGCTCGAAGGCGCTCAGATCGCCGATACTGATGATCACCCCACCATCGCCCTCAAGCATGATGGGGGCCACCTGGTTGGCGCAGTAGAAGGGGCCGTGCACAAGAGTGTCGATCGATTTGTGCCACACCGTGAGGTCATCGGTGGGTAGAGGATCGGGTTTGAACGTGGACGCGTTGTTGACCAGGATGTCAATGCCGTCAAAATGCTCGACAGCGGTTGCCATCATGGCTCCGACCTGTTCGTAGTCGCTCACGCTGGCCTGGACAGGCAGAGCGCGAACGCCGAGTGCCTCCGCTTCGGCTGCAGTTTCGAGGGCTTCGGTGGCCGACGTGTTGTAGTTGATCACGACGTTGGCGCCAGCGCGGGCGAGCGCCAGGGTGATACCTCGGCCGACTCGCCGTGCTCCACCGGTAATCAGTGCGGTCTTGCCTTCAAGTTCCATTCTCACCTCGTGTTGGTGTTTGGTAGCAGGTTAGCCATCGACTGAGGCCCGGGTTCCGTTGGTCCTGGTGCATCATGAGACCTCGGACTCGCGGGTCAGCCGACTGTTGACCCCGGCTCGTTGGAAGACAGCGCGGGCGGATATCTCGGCTTTTCGGAGCAGTTCGGCCTCGTCGACCATGGTGACAATGCCGTCGTCGATAAGCACGCGACCACCAACTACGACGTGGGTGATGTCGGCGGGGGAGGCACAGAACACCAGCGCACTTGGCACCCGGTGCGCGGGGGCCACGAACACTGAATTTAAAGAGACGACGAGGAGATCTGCGAGCATGCCGGGCGCCAGTTGGCCAATGTCGGTCTGGCCCATCGCCTCGGCACCACCGCGGCATGCCATCCAGAGGGCGTCCTCCGGTTGGAGGGCCATGGGGTCAAGGTGGTGGATCTTCTGGAGCAGGATCGTGGTCTTGAGCACCTCGAACATGTCTTGACGGTTGTTGCTGCCGGGGCCGTCGGATGCGAGGGCGATCCGGATAGAGCGCTCGCGCATGTCGAGGATGCGGGGTACGCCTGATGCGAGGTACATATTACTCACCGGGCAGTGCACCACCACGGCGTCGCGTTTGGCGATGAGGTCGAGTTCGCCGTCATCGAGCCACACGCTGTGGGCTAGCTGAAAGTCGGGACCGAGCAGTCCGAGTTGATCAAGCCATTCCACATGGCGAACGCCGCGCTCCGCCATACTCATTTCGACCTCGATTGCGGTCTCGGCACAATGGATGTGGGTACCGGCGCCCCAACTACGCGCTTCGGCCACGGTGGCCTTCATGGCATCGTCGGAGCATCCCCAGGGGATGAGGGGCGCCAGTTCGACGCGGATGCGGTGATTGTCGTGACCGTGCCATCGATTGCGAACCTGGCGGGTTCGTTCGATCACCTGCTCAGCGGACTCGCTGAGCGAGGGTTCATAGTTGCGATCGGCCCAGCCGCGGGCGAGAAGGAAGCGGATGCCGAGTTCGTCGGCCGCGGTACAGACGCCATCGTCGATGGCGTCGTCAATATGGATGTATTGGTGGTCGATCACCGAGGTGGCGCCGCCCCGCAGGTTCTCGATCAAGCCGACGGTGGCAGCGAGGTGCGCTGATTCGCGATCGAGGTGAACAGCACCCGGCCAGATGCAGTCGCGGAGCCAGTCGAGCAGGGGTTTGTCGTCGGCGAGTCCACGAAAGAACGTCTGGAAGAGGTGCGTGTGAGCATTTGTCATGCCCGGCATTACCGCCGAACCGGTGGCATCGATCAGCCGGTCGGTCGACGACGTAACATCGTCAGGAGCGGCTCCGGGTCCGAGGGCGGCTATGCGGTCGTCGACGATATGGATCCAACCGGGGTCGTGGATGGTGAAGTCGTCATCGACGGTTACTACCGCGGCGCCGACAATGAGCAATGAGGTCATTGGCCGACCGCCACGGTGTGTTGCAGAGGTTCGCCGTCGAGTATCGCCCGAAGATTCGTGAACTCGGGGCGCCGCATGTCGGCATCGAGCACGAGGTCGGCTTGGGCTGAATGAGGAGTGAGTACGACATTGCTCGACGGGTCGGCGGCGAGGGCGACGAGGGGATCGGCGGGGCGGACGGGCTCCCAGCGAAAACCATCGGTAGCGACTCCAGCCAGGTGACCGGACCGGTAGGCGGCGGCCACTGCCTCCTCGTCGAGGAGAGTGCTGGCTCCGGAGCTCACGAGAAAAGATCCCGGTGACATCCGTTCCACGAAGCCACGATCGATACTCCCTTCCGTGTCAGGCGAGTGGGGGAGCAGTAAGACGATGATGTCGCTGCAGGCCTGAATCTCATTGACGGTCGCGTAGGTGACGTCGAGATTATGTTCGGCCCAGGCCGGGAGGCGAGTACGGCGGTTATAGAGGACGGTGGCGCCGAAGGGTTGAAGCATTCCGGCGAGGTTGGTGCCGATCTCCCCGAAGCCGATGATGCCAACGGTGGCACCGGTGACCTGGCGCACACCGGTGAAGCCGCTCCAGTTGATCGCGAATGTGTTGGCATCACAGTGGCGGGGCGGGCCCCAGCGGTCGCTCGCCTCGACGACGGTTACGGATGCGGCCCGGGCCCGCTTGACGAGCGTCAGAATCTGCATCATCACGTGCTCGGCCACCATTGAGAGTTGGGGCAGTGGCCAGTTGCACACGGGAACGCCTGCTTCCCGGGCGGCCTCGAGGTCGATGTCGTGGATCTGTCGGCCGAGTCGCTGGATGAGGCAGAGCCTGTTCCCGGCTTCGATCGACCGTCGATCAATTTCGCCGGTGCGCTCGGACACGAGGAAGACCGGTTCGACAGTTCGGATGGCGTCGAGGACCTCGTCGGGAGAGGGTGAGACGAGCATCGTGATGTCGAGCTCTGACGGCGCAGCTTCGAGGGCGAGTCGGCGATGCACGGGAGGCCGGCTGGTGATGAAGAGGGTCGGGTGCATGGTTACATCCGTTTCGGCGGTCACACGCTCGGCCATGCGGAGGTGAGACCTTCCACCCCGGCCCGGTAGGCGACGTCTCGAAAGCGTCCCCTGACGTTGTCGAGGATCGCTTCTTCATCCATGGTGAGGACCTGCCGCTTGCGCATGATGATTTGACCGTCGATAACCACGGTGTCGACGTCGCCACCCTGGGCGGCGAACACCGCGGTGGCGACCGGGTTCCACACCGGCTGGAGGTGAGGTGCATCGGTATCGATAGTGATGAAGTCGGCCTTTTTCCCGACCTCTAGTGAGCCGGCGTAGGAGTGGATGCCCAGTGCTCGTGCCCCATTCAGGGTGGCCATCTCCAGCACTGTTTCTGAGGTCAAGGCGCTGCGATTTCCTGCTCGCTGGCGGGCGGTGTGGCAGGCAATCCGCAGGTCGCGTAGTAGATCCATGTTGGCGTTGGTGGGTGCTCCGTCGCATCCAATCGAGACGTTGACGCCGGCATCGAGCATGTCGGTAACCCGCGCCGGTCCCCAAGCTGCGGCCGCGTTATTTCCCGCATTGTGGGAGACGGAAGTGGAGGTTTCGGCGAGGAGTTGGATGTCGCCATCATCGGCAATGGTGCAGTGGGCTAGGACCGTGCGTTCGCCCAATAACCCGTGGCCCTGCGCGAACTCGACGTGGGTGCGGTAGCCGTGCTCACGGGCGTAGTCGTTGTCGTGGGGCAGTTCGGCTAGGTGGATGGTGAGGCCCATCTCGCGCTCTCGGGCCAGATCAGAGACCTCGCGAAAGAGGCTCGGGTTGTTGGCTGGCTCCGCTGACCGGCAGCCAAACCATATTTGGAGCCTTCCGTCGCCGGCACCGTCCCAGGTGTCGTGGGCGGCCAGGGTTCCCTCGATCGCAGACTCCCTGGTTTGCCACATCCCGTGATGCCATCCGAGTTTGTCGCGCGTTGCGGGGCTGACGTCCATCACTACCTTGCCGAGAGCGGCCCGGATCCCGGACTCGACG
>JABIQM010000105.1 GCA_018699415.1 Acidimicrobiaceae bacterium | reverse complement strand
TCGGCTGCATTGATCATGATCTCCGTCTTTCTCGGTTTTGTGCTCGGCGATGACCCGGCCATCAAGATGACAGGGCTGGGCCTGGCCACCGCGATCTTCGTCGACGCCACGATTGTTCGTCTCGTGCTGGTTCCGGCAACGATGAAGCTGATGGGAGACGCCAACTGGTGGCTTCCGGGTTGGCTCGACCGTCTTCTGCCTAGGATTGATATCGAAGGCGAGTTCGGCCTGCTAGAGGCACCCGAGGTGCACGCAAGGGAGGACATCGATGGGGTTGTTGAGATGGCACGGTGATGAGCCGGGCATCGACCAACTTCGTTTGCTTGGCCGGAGCCCTGATGACGATCTGATCGACATGGGCGCGGTTCGGGCCTTTCGGCTCGGTCGTGTCCGCAAGCAGATGACCCGTTATGGGGTCGACGCCTGCCTGCTCTTTGACCCGGTCAACATCCGCTATGCAAGCGGCTCGCGCAATATGCAGGTCTTCTCGGCTCGGAACCCGGCTCGGTATTTGTTTGTGGCGCTCGATGGTCCGGTGATCTTGTTCGAATTTGCTGGCTGCTTTCATCTCTCAGCCGGTCTGGAAACCATCGACGAGATTCGCCCGGCAACCACAGCGAGCTATGTCGCTGCCGGTGATGACATCGCCGAGAGCGAACAGGCGTGGGCTCGCCAAATCGCCAGCCTCATCCGCGAACATTGTGGGGCGGGGGCCACCGTCGGGATTGAGCGGGTGAACGCCGGAGCGGCGTTGGCGTTGGCCGCGGAGGAGTTCACGATCGTCGACGCGCAGCAACCGGTCGAACGGGCGCGGGCGATCAAGTCGGCGGAGGAGCTGAAATGTGTGCGCTCCTCGCTACGAGCGACAGAGAACGCGGTTGATGCACTACGAGCGGCAATTGAGCCGGGGATTACCGAACAGCAGCTGTGGAGCGTCCTACACCAAGCGGTGATCGCCCAAGGTGGCGACTATGTAGAGACCCGGCTGCTCAGTGCTGGCGCCAGAACAAACCCGTGGTTCCAGGAGGCCAGCCATAACGTCCTCGGAGCTAATGAACTGGTCGCCCTTGATACCGATGTGGTTGGCTGCTTCGGCTACTACAGCGACTTTTCGCGCACATTCCACGTCGGCCCCGACAAGCCGACGGCTCAGCAACGTGAGCTTTATTCGCGGGCCCATGAACAGATCCATCACAACATGGCGATCATCAGGCCTGGGGTGACCTTCAAGGAGTACTCGGAACGGGCATGGGACATCCCGGCCAAGTACGAGGCGAACCGTTACTACCTCTCAGCACATGGGGTCGGAATGACGGGCGAATATCCGTACCTCTACCATCGCCGCGACTATGCCGATGCCGGCTACGACGGCATCTTTGAACCGAATATGACGATCTGTGTTGAGAGTTACATCGGCGATGAAGCCGGCGGCGAGGGCGTGAAGCTTGAAGAGCACTGTCTGATTACCGACAACGGTCTCGACGTGCTCTCGCAGTTCCCGTTTGAAGCGGACCTGCTCGCCTGATCTCAGGTGGTATCGCTCGGGTAGAAGCGACTGATCGTGCCGGCCATGATCAGGCCGAGCGCGGCGGCAGTACCAAACGCGACGGTGATGCCGTCGAGGAACGCAGCGTTGGCCGCTTCGATAAGAGGCGCCGCAACGACTGGATCGAGCCGTGATGCCACCTGCGCGGCGCCGCCGATGGAGTCCTCGGCAATGTTGGCCAGTTCGGGCGGGAGCCCAGCAGCGGCGTCGCCGATGCCGGACTGATAGCTGATGGTGACCAGCGTGCCAAGCAGAGCGATGCCGACAGCGCCGCCGACCTCGCGGGTGGTGTCGTTGACGGCCGACGCAACGCCTGCCTTGTCCTGGGGCAGGGCGCTGACGATGGCATTGGTGGTCGGAGGCATGAGAAATGCCATGCCCATGGCCATCGGAATAACTGCAGCGAGCACAATCCAATAGCTCGAGTCTTCACTGAGTCCGACAGCTGCGATCAGGAAACCCAGGGACTGGATGAGAAAGCCGATCGTTACAGTCCGGCCTGTTCCAAGCCGTTGGGTGAGCTTCGGGTTCCGCGGGGCGATGATGATCATGACTGCCGAGAACGGGAGCAGCCGAACGGCAGAGGTGAGCGGGGACCAGCCGAGCACAAACTGCATGTAGAGCGTCATCAGGAAGAACATGCCGAACATCGCCAGAAAGGCGCTTGTGATCGTGAGAGCGCCTAGCCCGAACCGCGGGATCAGAAAGTCACGGGGATCGAGCAGGGGGTACTCGACTCGGCGTTCCCACCAGACGTAGACGGCGGCGGTGACGATGCCGACAGCGAATGCGCCGAGCGTTGGGGCTGCCAGCCAGCCGCTCTCTGGACCCTCCACGATGCCGAAAACGATCGATACCAACATAACGACAGAGAGCACCGCGCCGACATAGTCGAGTGAGTGGCGCTCGAGTTCGGCGGAGTTGGGTACGACAGCAATGATCGACGCGAGGGCGAGGGCGACGATCGGTACCGAGATGAAGAAGATCGATCCCCACCAGTACCATTCGAGGAGCAGACCGCTGGCGACCGGGCCGATCGCTCCGCCGGCGCCGGCGAACCCGGCCCAAATGGCGATTGCCTTCGCTCGTTCTTCGGGCGGGAAGACGACGGTGATGGTCGAAAGGGTGGCCGGCATGATGAACGCCGCACCGATGCCCATGATGGCCCGGTACCCGATGAGCTGGGTCGGTGTGTCGGCGTAGGCCGCAAGTACCGAGGCGACCGCAAAGATCACCATGCCGAGGATCAGCGCGTGCTTGCGCCCGTAGCGATCCCCGAGAGCGCCGCACAGGAGCAGAAACCCGGCAAAGACGAGGGCGTAGGAGTCGAGGATCCATAGCTGTTCGGTGCTCGATGGCTGGAGTTCGCGAACGATGGTGGGGATCGCTACGTTGAGCGAACTCACGGCAGACACGATGAGCACGAGCGACATGCACATGATGACGAGAATCACGCTGCGTCGAGGATGACCCGTGTTTAGATCGAATATCTGGTCAGACGAGTTGCCGGTCATGTTGGGCAGCGTACGTCAGAGCCTTCGGCCCTCTATTGATGTGACGCTACGTCAGTGGCGGAGAGAGGGGGATTCGAACCCCCGGGACCCGTAAAGGCCCAACGGTTTTCAAGACCGACGCAATCGTCCACTCTGCCATCTCTCCGGGAATGAGGTTAGAGGATCCGCTGCCGGACTCACACCGGAGAGGACTATTCGACGGCGACTTCGATGCGGTCCTGAGGCCAGTCATAGGCGGCGGTGAGAGCATTGTCGGCGCTGTTGACCAGGGAACCCGTGTCGACTGCGTGAGTGGGGTAGCAGGCAACGCCTGCCCAAAAGGTGAGGTTGGGGTGATCCTCGGCGATGAGGCGGCGAACGCGCTCCAGGGTCCAGATTGCGCCGTTTTCGGGCGTGTCCTCAAGCACGACACCGAAACGGCCATCGTCGAGGCGGGTAGCCGTGTCGCAGTCACGCAGGGCTTTACGCAAGGCGTCAGCTGCGATCGTCGGATCGGCGGCGGGGCGATCTTTGCCTTCACGGCCGTCAACTACCTTCAGCAGTGCAACTGCAACCGGGCGGAGGTGGCGCCGCGCCGCGGCGATCCGAGAATCAAGAGCCACCAGGAAGTACTTGTGGTTAAAGAGCCCCGTTTCCGGATCGGTGAGACCGCGGTCGCCGGAAGTATCGATCATGATCGGTTTGGAACCGGTCTTGCCGGTGCTCTGCTCGGCTGCGAAGAGTTGTTCGCTTAGTAACTTCACTGAGTCTTCGGCCGCCATACGATTCTGGACTTGGGAGGCAACGGCTCTTTCGAGTTGATAAATCTGCTCGGTCAACGCCGTTACCTGGCTGTCGAGCTCATCGGATGTCTTGCTGTTTCGTTGGCTGAGCACTGCGCTCGCTGCAGCCGTGCATGCAGCAAAAATACCCAATGTCCGGCGCCTGCCAAGGGCGGCAACCAGCGCGGCCACGATGCTGCAAGCTGCGAGGCCGGTAACGAGGTCGATGCGCTGCTTTGTCATCGGCCCTCTATCGGTCGAAACAATCGGGGAATCAAGCTGTCGGCAAGATCGGAATCGTAGATCTTTCGCCAGAGAAGAGTGCGGACGGTGGGACGGCCAACAGGCTGGGTAGACGTTGGATGTAGTCAGGTCGGGTAATTTCGCTCACCCCGAGCGTAGCGAGATGGTCAGTGCGCCACTGAACATCTACCAGTCGGCGTTCCCCGTGTTCATCGCTCAGGCCCGCAATGAGCGCAGCGACGGCTGCCTTGGATGCGTCAGTTACTCGCCGGAATTTGGACTCTGCGGCAAACAGTCCGCCGATGGCCAGCCCATATAGGCCACCCACGAGCTTGTCGTCGAGCCATGTCTCGATGCTGTGAGCCCAACCCAGATCATGGAGTTCTCGGTAGGCCGATCGAATCCGGTGGTCGATCCACCCGTGAGGCCGGTTCGTATCAGCGCACCCGGCGACGACGTCATCGAACGCCGTATCGACCCGGAACTCAAAGCGTCGCATTGAGCGTCGTAATGATCGGCTGATGTGGAAGTTTTGAAGATGAAGCACGCCTCGCGGGTCAGGCGACCACCAGCCAAGTTCTCCTTCCGCCTCGACTGGCATCGGGAAGATACCCCGCCGATACGCGGCCAGGATTGTGCCGGGTTCGCCGTCGGCTCCGATGGCGACGAGACCATGGCTGTCTGCGACATCAACCGGTGGGAACTGCCATGGTGTCGTCGGAGGTTCGATCGGCACCAAGACAGCCTAGGTTCTCGGCCCGGTAGGTTGCCTGGATGGCCCGACGTCTGCCGCCGGAACTTTCTGCTGCCCTCGCTGAACGACGCCGCATTATTGCGGCCGCGGCGACGGGTCGTGTGCTGGACCTTGGTGGATGGCATGACCATCTCGGGGAGTACGCCGAGCCGCCGACGGTGCTGGGTGGTCTCGATGAGCTTGGTGGTCTCGACGAGCTTGGTGAACTGGATGGAACATTCGACACGATTGTTTCGCTGGTACGGACCCCGCTCGTGCAAGATATGGACGCGTTCATTGGGGGCATGGTTGGTCACCTAGCGCCGAACGGTGTCGTTGCGTTCCTTGAGCCCACGGTGAGGCCAGGCCGCGCCGGGGACTTCCTCCGGCTGGCGGCTTGGGGACAAGATCGGTTTGGTGGGCTGTATCTCGATCGTGACATCCCCAATGAGTTCCGGGAGCGACAACTCTTTGTCACCGACCTCCATCGATTCGAGGTGGCATCGGTGGCTGCTTCCTTTCGACCGTTCGTTGACGGACGGGCGCGGCGAAATCGTCACACGTCGATCGAGTGATCAGTTGACCTCGATGGTGACGCTGTTGACCGTGACCGTCCGTGACGGCGCGCCACCGAGCGCACCGCCCGGCTCGTGTAGGCCGATCACGCTCTGAAGTACGCCAAGGCCGGCTTCGTCGGTTTCGCCGAAGACCACATAAACGCCTTGGCCATCGAGGAGCGCCGCCCGTGTTCCTGTGGTGAAGAAGAACTGGGCGCTCGACGAGTTTGGAGCTCCTGTGCGGGCCATTACCAGCTGACCTGGCACGTAGCGGTATGGTCCGGTCATCTGGCCTGTCTCCGGATCGAGATCGAACTCGGGTTCATCCTGGATGGTGTAGCCGGGTCCGGGGTCCGATGGTGATTCGGTGTGAGGTCCGCCGCCCTGGATGATGTCGATGCTCGGGTCCGTGCGGAAGAAGGTGGTGCCGTCGTAGTAGCCCCAGCGAGCAAGTGTGACGAAGTTGTTGACCGTGACCGGTGCGTTTTCTGTGTGCAACTCGACCCGAATCTCGCCCTCAGACGTATCGAACACTGCGATGTGGGTTTCGTTTGGGTTGATGCACATCGGCTGCGACTCGGCGAAGTCGATCGTGCGTGGCGATGACCCGTCTTCGGCAGGGCAGCCTTCAGAAATCGGACGCTCAGTTGTGTCAGTTGTGTCAGCGGTGTCGGCCAGATCAGTTGCTGTGTCGTCGTTCGAGGTCTCCTCGACCGCATCACCGGCCCCGCCCGTCTCGGTCTCGTCATTGCCGCAGCTTGCGCTCGCCACGACCACGACCACGATGATGGCCAAGACACCGTAGAAGGTCGGTTGCCGTTGCCGGACGTTCGTCGCCGTTGTCTCGGCGGCCGCTAGACGATTCTGGTCTCGATTGCTTTTTTGTCGTTGACGCTTGATGGTTGCCACAGTAAAAGGTAGCGCCGATCAGCCCGTCGTCTCGGTCACCGTGACATCTCCGACGCGAAGCTCCGTCACGGAGGCGGTGGTATCGAGGGCGATAGCGGTCTCAAGATCGGTGACCCTTCCAATGATTGGATGGACCGGATCCTCGGCGAGACGGTCCGCTGCGTCTTGGGTGCTGACGATGGCTAACTGGCCTTCGATTGCCCCACCGATCTTGGTGAACATGATGACGGAGCCGACAGGGTAGGTCCCCTCCCCGGGGGCCTCTGCGGAATCGGCGAATTCGACGAAGCCGGCTGAGCCGAGCGATCCGATCAGGGTGAGCCCGGAGATGAACGAGATGGCGTTGGCGCTGTCGTAGATGCCATAGCGGGCGAAGGTGACTGCGAGGTTTGTGGCGGCTGGTGCGTTGGCAGCATCGAGATCGATCACGATCTCACCCTCGCTCGTCTCGACCATCATCGAATAGTTGATCGATGGATCGATGCAGAACTGCGGGGGCTGCTCGAAGTTTGTGGTGCGTTGTGCGGTGCCGTCAGTGGCAGGACACGGCGTCGGTCCCGAGATGGAGGCGCCGGCAAACTCTGGGTCGACGAGAGTCGGAGGCTCAGTGGTCGTCGGGAGAGTGCCAATCTCGGCTCCGGTTCCGCTGCCATCGAGCATCAACCCAGCCGTCAACGGCGCAATAAGCGCGAGCGCGAGAAATCCGACGATCGCGCCCACGATGAGTTGTCGTTGTCGCTGCTTACGGCTTCGTCGCCGAGTAGTGGCACGTGCATGGCGCTCCTGCTCTTTGGCGATAGTTACGCGCCGCTTTGTTCGCTCTTGCTTCGAGACCACCGGTTCCCTTTCGGCTCACCGCGACGCTACCGGCACGAGAGGCCCAATCTGGGACCACTTAATATGAGAGGTGGTTCCGCCGACTGGCGTAGGGAAGACATGTCTCTTTCTGATTACGACACCGATGGCTGTCCCTCCGAGGAACAGCTTCGTCGCGTTGTCGAACAGCACGCCGCGGCCGTTTATCGGGTCGCGATTCTGGTCACGCATGATGCCTCGCTTGCCGATGACGTTGTGCAGGAGACGATGCTGAAGGCGTGGCGTCATTCGCCGGTTCCTCCGAACACGGCGATCCCGAAAGCATGGCTGCTGAAGGTCTCCCGCAATACGGCGCTCTCTCTGCTTCGTACCCGGCGCGAAGACCTCCACGATCCGGCGACGTTGCCTGAACGAGCTGACGGCCAGGAGATCGACCGCATCGTTGAAGGCCGAGTCCAACTCGACGAACTCTGGGAACTCATGCGGCGTCTCAACGAAGATGCTCGCGTCCTCATCGTTCTCAAAGAAGTGGACGGTCTGTCCTATGACGAGATCGCATTGACCC
>JABIQM010000149.1 GCA_018699415.1 Acidimicrobiaceae bacterium | reverse complement strand
CGTCCAAAGGGCGGACTCCTCGAGGAGATGCTGATGGCAGCCAAGAGCACGAAGAGCGAGAAGGCCCCCGCCAAGAAGGCCGTGGCCAAGAAGGCCCCCGCCAAGAAGGCCCCCGCCAAGAAGGCCCCCGCTAAGAAGGCCGTGGCTAAGAAGGCCCCCGCCAAGAAGGCCCCAGCCAAGAAGTCCCCGTTCGGAGCGAAGTTCCTGGGTCAGCAGAAAAAGGCGCTGCTCGAGGAACGAGCGCGGTACCTACGAAGCGCTGACAACCTCCAGGCCGAGGCTGACTCCCTCCTGGAGGACCGTGACCCGGGTGATGTGCAGTTCGACGACGAGTCTGGTGAGGGCGACACCCTCGCTGTGGAACGTGACCTGGACCTCGCCCTGAGCGCCCAGGCCCGTGATGCGGTGGACCAGATCGACGCCGCTCTCGAGCGGATCCGCCAGGGCGTCTACGGCATCTGCGTCACCTCGGGCAGGAACGTCCCTAAGGAGCGGCTGGTGGCTATCCCGTGGGCATCTGAAAGGGTCGAGTTCAAGGTCGGGGGACTGGGCCGGCGGTGACGACTCTGGCCGACCAGCGGCGCCGATGGATGGCGCCGATGCTGGTCGGAACAGCGATCCTGTGCCTGGACCAGCTCACCAAGTGGTGGGCATCCGGTGCGCTTGGGGATCGCAGCATCGACCTCTTCTGGACCCTGCGCCTCCATCTCGTCCGCAACACCGGAGCGGCATTCAGCCGCGGCGAGGGCCTTGGCCCGCTACTCAGCGTCCTGGTGCTGGTGGTCATCGTTCTGGTGGTGCGCCAGGGCGCAAGGACCGGGGATCGGGTGGCGCTCCTGGCAGTGGGCGCGATCGTCGGCGGTGCCGTTGGCAACCTGGTCGACAGGGCATTGCGATCCGGCGACGGGTTCCTGGGTGGTGCAGTCGTGGACTTCGTGGACTTCCAGTGGTGGCCGGTGTTCAATGTGGCTGACGCCACAATCGTGATTGCCGGTGGGCTGCTCGCCTGGCGGAGCTGGGGCGCATGAGTGACGATGCGGGCTTTCGGGAGTTGATCCCCCCGGCACTCGATGGCGAGCGGATCGACCGCATCATCGCTCTGCTTGCCGACGTGAGCCGCAACAGGGCCGCTGCAGCCCTGACAGCCGGCCGGGTCTCGGTGGACGAGGAGGTGGTGTACCAGCGGTCCCGACGGGTGCATGAGGGTGAGGAGCTGGTGGTGGCCGGCTTCGAACGTGAGACAGAGCACGTGCCGGGCGCCGAGCCATCGGTTCGCTTCGACATCCTCTATGCCGACGACGACGTGCTTGTCATCGACAAGCCATCGGGCCTCGTTGTCCACCCCGGGGCGGGCAACCAGACCGGCACGCTGGTGAACGGCCTCCTCGCCAGCCACCCGGAGATAGCCGGTGTCGGTTCAGCGGCGAGGCCGGGCATCGTGCACCGACTCGACATGGGCACATCCGGGGTACTTGCCGTCGCCCGGACCCAGGTGGCCTACGACTCACTCGTGGCGCAACTCGCCGATCGATCCGTCGGACGTCGCTACCAGGCCCTGTCGTGGGGGCACTTCGAGGCGGTCAAGGGTGTGGTGGACGCTCCGGTGGGGCGGTCACCCAAGGACCGGACCCGCATGGCGGTCGTCGCTTCAGGTCGACCGGCCAGGACCGGTTACGAGGTCTCGGCAGCGTGGGCATCTCCGGCGGTGTCGCTGGTGACCTGCACATTGGAGACGGGACGGACACACCAGATCCGGGTCCACCTGTCGGCGATTGGCCACCCTCTGCTGGGCGACGGTACGTACGGGGGCGAACGTAGCGGCCTGGTCCTGGACCGGCCGTTCCTGCACGCCGCCCACCTCTCGTTCGACCACCCGGCGACCGGTGAGCGCCTCGAGTTCGATTCACCCCTACCGGCGGACCTGCGGGCGGTCCTAGATGGCCTTGGCGAACCTGAGCCGGCCGACCAGTAGGCGAAGCCGGCTGGTCGAACCGGTCCTGCTGGTCAGCTAGGCCTCGGGCCAGGAGGTGTCGCCTCGTGCCATGGCTGCGATGTCTTCCAGGGTGAAGGAGTCCAGGTATTCGCGCATGTGGGCCCCGGCACTGGCCCAGATGGACAACAGGACGCACTGTCCCTCGTGGTCGCACGCTCCGTCGGTGTGGGGGTCGCTGAAATCGCCGGCGACTATCGGTCCGTCCACGGCGGACACGATCTGGGCCAACAGGATCGACGAAGGCATCCTGGCGAGCACGTAGCCGCCACCCACGCCTCGTTTTGAGCGCACCAGTCCCGCACCCTTCAGGGCCAGCAGGATCTGTTCCAGATAGGGCTGTGGCAGGCCTGTCTTGTCGGCGATCTCGCGAACTGACCGTGGTGTCTGGCCATCGCCATGGAGGGCCAGGGACAACAGAGCGCGGCTTGCGTAGTCGCCACGCGTCGAGACCTTCACGTCGGTGGATCCTAGACCCGGTGGCCTCTGGAGCACGTGCGTGGCGACTACATACACGCGTCACCCGGGGTGGCGGGGCTGGCAGTACGGTCGGTCCATGCAGCCTGAGGGTGGACATCTGGTGCCGGTCGCCCCTGCATACGGCGAGGGCTGCGTCACCGGCCTTGTACCTGCACTCATGGAGGGCGACCTGGTGGCCGGCGGTTGGCCGTCGTGGATCCCCGACGAGGTGCTCGGAGCCCGTCGCACGCTCCTGCTCGTGCTCGACGGCCTGGGTTGGGAGCAGCTGCAGGAGCGCCGTTCCACTGCCCCGACCCTGACCGGGTTCGCAGGCGGAGCAATCACGACGGTCGCACCCTCCACCACGGCTGCAGCCCTCACCTCCATCGCCACAGGCGAGCCGCCAGGCCGTCACGGGGTCGTGGGCTACCGGATCGCCGTCGGTGGTCCCGACAGGCCGACCCACTCCGAGGTGCTGAACGTCCTCCGCTGGTCGACGGGAGGCGGCGACGCCCGCCGCCGACATGACCCCCGGGATTTCCAGCCCTGCGAGGTGTTCGGGTCACAGTGGCCGCCGGTCGTGACGAGGGAGATGTTCGCTGATTCCGGTTTCACGGCCGCCCACCTCTCCGACACCCGACTTCTGGGGTACCGGGACCGCTCCGGGCTGGTGGATCGGGTGATTGAGGCTTTCCGCGGCGGCGAGCCGTTCGTGTACGCCTACTGGGACGACATCGACCGTACGGCCCACGAATTCGGGCTGGCCGACCGATACGAGGACGAGGTGGCGGCATGCGATGCAATGGTGGGGGAGTTGGCCGAGCGGCTGCCGGCCGGCACGGCGATCGTCGTGACCGCCGACCACGGGCTGGTCCATGTCGGAGAGAACCTCGTCCACCTTCCATCCTCGGTCACCACCCTGCTGGATGGCCAGAGTGGTGAAGCCCGCTTCCGGTGGTTGCATTCCCGGCCTGGTGCCGCCGCCGATCTGCTGGCTGCATGCCATGAGGCCTTCGATCCAGTGGGCTGGGTCCGCTCGGTGGACGAGGTGGTCTCCGACGGTTGGCTGGGGCCTGAGGTGACAGCGGTGGCCCGTGCGAGGCTCGGTGACGTGGCCGTACTGGCACGTGATCCGGTGGCTTTCGTGGACCCGGCGGAGTCGACTTCGATCGACCTGATCGGGCGACATGGCTCGCTGACGGCCGACGAGATGCTCGTTCCCGTGCTTGCAGCGGTCACCTGAGGGGAGCCTCCGGACCGTGCCCGATGGCGTCCGACGGCGACACTCCGGGTGGGTGTAGATGGGCATAGAGTCCGGGACGATGGCCGAAGATCTCCAGCAACCACCGGAACCAGTCGAATCCGAGATGATCACGGACGCCCGGCACCGCACCCACCTGTGATCGGCGCCACCCGATGAGCAGCGGGTTCACCCACCTGCACGTCCACACCGAGTTCTCGATGCTGGACGGAGCGGCGCGCGTCGGCGAGCTTGTCGATGCCGCCGTGGCCGACGGCCAGACGGCGCTTGGGATCACCGACCACGGGAACATGTACGGGATCCTGGACTTCTACCGGGCCTGCCGGGACCGTGGCGTCAAGCCGATCCTGGGCACAGAGGCCTACATGGCCCATGACACGAGGTTCGAGCGGCCATCGCGGCGGGGCCGGGCGGACGACTCCGGCGGCGAGACCGACGGTGGGCGAAAGCTCATGTACCACCTGACGCTCCTTGCTGAGAACCAGGCCGGCTACCGCAACCTCATCCAGCTGGCCAGCAGGGCGTTCATGGAGGGCTACTACTACAAGCCCCGCGTCGATTGGGAGGTCCTGTCAGATCACAGCGAGGGGATCATCGCCACCACGGGCTGTCTGGGTGGACACGTGCTCCAGGCCCTGATGCGTGACAACTATGACGATGCCCTTACCAAGGCGGCCCGCCTCCAGGAGATCTTCGGAAAGGACAACCTCTTCATAGAGCTCCAGGACCAGGGGATACCCGAACAGCACCGGACAAACCCCCAGTTGGAACGGATAGCCAAAGACCTCGGCGCACCGCTGCTGGCCACCAACGACAGCCACTACACCCACCGGGAGGACGCCCGGGCGCATGACGCCCTCCTCTGCGTGCAGACCGGTTCACTGATGAGCGACCCGAACCGCTTCAGGTTTTCCGGGGAGGAGCACTACCTGAAGACCTCGCACGAGATGCGCGAGCTGTTCCGTGACCTTCCGGATTCGTGTGACAACACGCTGTGGGTCGCGGAGCGGTGCAACGTGGAGATCGAGTTCGGCAAGCCCCGGCTGCCCGACTTCCCCATTCCGGATGGATTCGACGGCGCTGATGCTTATCTGGAGCACCTCACCTTCGAGGGGGCACGCAGACGGTGGGGTGACCAGCTCGAGGACCGTGTGGTGGAACGCCTCGCATACGAGCTGCGGACCATCAGCGAGATGGGGTTCTCGTCGTACTTCCTCATTACATGGGACCTGATCCGACATGCACGCCAACAGGACATCCGGGTCGGCCCCGGGCGTGGGAGCGCCGCCGGGTGCGCTGTGGCCTACAGCCTCTGGATCACGGACATGGATCCGATCCGCTACGACCTGCTCTTCGAACGCTTCCTGAACCCGAGTCGGATCTCGATGCCCGACATCGACATGGACTTCGATTCCAGATACCGGGACGAGATAATCCGGTACGCAGCGGAGAAGTACGGCCGGGACCATGTGGCCCAGATCGTGACCTTCTCCCAGATCAAGGCCCGGGCAGCGGTACGTGACGCCGCAAGGGTGCTGGGCTATCCGTACGCCATGGGCGACCGCATAGCCAAGGCGATGCCGCCGTTGATCCTCGGGAGGGACACGCCGCTGGCGGCATGCCTCACCGAAACAGAGAAGCACGCCGATGGCTTCAAGATGGCCACCGACCTGCGCGACATGTATGCCAACGACGACGACGTCCGGACCGTGGTGGATGTTGCCAAGGGCCTCGAGGGGCTCCGTCGACAGGATGGGATCCACGCTGCGGCGGTGGTGATCACCCGTGAGCCGCTCACGGAGTACGTGCCGATCCAGCGCAAGCCGGAGTCGGGTCAGGACCCCGAGGACGCACCCGTCGTCACCCAGTACGAGATGCACGGCATCGAGGACCTGGGCCTGCTCAAGATGGATTTCCTGGGTCTGCGGAACCTGGACGTGATCACCGACACCCTGGTCCACGTTGAGCACTGCAGGGGCGAGGTGGTCGACATCGATGACGTGGACCTGGATGACCGGGCCACCTACGAGATGCTGGCCCGCGGGGACTCCGTTGGCGTGTTCCAGCTGGAGTCCAGTCCGATGCGCGCCCTCATGCGCTCCCTTGCACCGTCGAGCTTCGAGGACGTGGCTGCCCTGGTTGCCCTGTACCGGCCCGGGCCAATGGCGGCCAACATGCACAACGACTACGCCGATCGCAAGAACGGCCGGCAGGAGGTCAGCTTCTTCCACGCCGACGCCGCGGAGCTTCTGTCGGACACCTACGGCCTGATGGTCTACCAGGAGTCGGTCATGCGGGTGGCGCAAAAGTTCGCCGGCTATTCGCTCGCAGACGCTGACAACCTCAGGAAGGCCTGCGGCAAGAAGATCCGCGAGCTCATGCAGAAGGAGCGGGCCACCTTCGTGGGTGGGTGTGACGCCACCGGGTACGGAGCAGCGCTGGGCGAGGAGCTGTTCGATGTCATCGAGCAGTTCGCCGACTACGCCTTCAATAAGAGCCACTCCTATGGCTACGGCCTCATCGCCTACCAGATCGCCTACCTCAAGGCCCACTACCCGGTCGAGTACCTGGCAGCGTTGCTGACCAGCGTCAGGTCGAACCTGGACAAGGCCGCCATCTACCTGAACGAGTGCCGGGTGCTGGGCATTGATGTGGAGGTCCCGAACATCAACGTGGCCCGATCGGACTTCGAGCCGGTGCCGGCGCTGGATGCCGCGGCGGGGGAGTCACCGGGTCGGATCGTCTTTGGACTCTCAGCGGTGCGCAACGTGGGAGCGGGTCTGGTGGCGCTGATCGAGGCCGAGCGGGCCACCAACGGGCCGTTCGAGGATTTCTACGATTTCGCCGAGCGTTGCGACACCACGGTCCTGAACAAGCGGACAGTGGAGTCGCTCATCAAGGCGGGAGCGTTTGATGCAATGGGGCATCCCCGCCAGGGGCTCCTGCACGCCCACGAGCAGATAATCGACCACACGGTTGCCCGCCGTAAGGAGCACGACATGGGTGTCATGTCGCTGTTCGGCGAGAGCACCACCGGGCCGGAGTTCGACGAGAGGGCCCTGGTCGCCGACGTCGAGTTCGACAAGACAACCCGGCTGGCATTCGAGAAGGAGATGCTCGGCCTTTACGTGTCCGACCATCCGCTCACCGGCTACGAGGGCTCTCTCAGGCGTCGGGCCGACTCCACCATCGCCGAACTGTCCGACATCGATGACGGCTCCTTTCGGGTGGTCGGTGGCGTGGTCACGAACCTCTCCAAGAAGTGGACGAGGCGCGGGGACCTCATGGCCGCCTTCGACCTGGAGGACCTGGGTGGCGCCATGGAGGTCATGATCTTCCCGAAGACGATGACGGAGCACGGTCACAAGCTAGAGGACGACAGGATCGTCCTCATCAAGGGTCGTGTGGATCGTCGCGATGACCTCCCGAAGTTGATCTGCCTCGAAGTGGAGGTGCTCGACGCGGAGCAACTGACTCAGTCCAGGCCGATGCGCGTCCGCATTCCCGTGGATCGCGTCCGGGAGGAGACCATTGCCGAGCTGAAGGTGCTCCTGGTCGCCCATCCCGGCGATTCCGAGGTTTACCTGCATCTGGGCGACAGCCAGGTGCTGCGACTCCCTGGGGACTTCTCGGTGGATCCGGCCAGTGGCCTGGTGGGCGAGATCAGAGTACTTCTCGGTGCCGACTCGGTTCTGGCCGGTTGAAATAACAGCTCCGAAGCTCTCCGGGCCTGCCCGTGACGGGTCATGGTCGGGCTCCGGGTTGGGATAAGGGGTCCCGACCGGCAGGATGGAGGGGGTAGATAAGGCCGAATTGGAGGCATCTGAGCCGATGGCGATCGAGGTTGAGACCAAGGATTGCACGATGCTCGGCGATGCCGAGATCGAGGAGATGGCGGATCTATGCGCCGTGGGGCCGAATCCGTTCGGCATCGGCCTGATCTCCAAGCAGACAGAAGAGTGGGTGCTGGTCACCACCGTCCGCGAGGGTGGCCGCCTGCGGGGCTTCGCCTTCTGCACCCTGGAGCGCATCGGCGGGACGCCGAGCATCATCGTGGGTCTGGCCTCCGTCTACAGGACCTCGAGGCGCGACACCGTGCTCAGGGCGCTGGTCTCTGAACAGTTGCGCAGGGCCGTGCTGGCATTCCCCGACGAAGACGTCGTCATCGGGGCCCGGTTCAACGAGCCGTCCGGATTCGAGGCCTTCAAGGTTCTCAGCGACATCATCCCCCGTCCCGGCCACAAGGCCTCGGGCGAGGAGCGGGCGTGGGGTCGGCGCTTCGTGAAGCGCTTCGGCCTCTCCACGATGGCCTACGACGAGCGCCGCTTCATCTCGCCGGGCAAGGGCACCCAGGCCTGCCTGTTCGACCACTCCAGCCTCAAGCCGGAGAAGATCCAGCCTGACGTGGCTGCCTACTTCGATGGTCTGGACGTGGCCAACGGCGACGTGCTGGTGGCCACCGGCTGGGCGCTCGCCGAGGACCTCGAGAAATACCTCTGATCCACCGGCGGCGGCACTCACCGTGACCGTCTCCGATGCGCTGGGAGATCGACGGTCCTGCAGATCGTTCACCCCGGAGTCCCTCGACGCCGGCCTGCTGGACGACCTGGTCGATGCCGCCCGTAGGACCCCGACGGCAGGAAACTGCCAGGGGGTCGAGTTCCTCGCCCTTGAAGGCGCCGATGCCGCTGCCTACTGGGAGACGACCTTGTCGGCAGAGAGGCGGGCGGCGTTCCCATGGCCCGGTCTCCTGGTCGCTCCGGCCATCGTCGTGCCGTTCGGCATGCCCAGCCGTTACCTGGCCCGCTACGCCGAGACTGACAAGGCTGCCACCGGTCTGGGAGACGCTTCTGAGGCATGGTCTGTTCCGTACTGGTTGACCGATGCGGCGTTCGCAGCCTTGGCCCTCCAACTTCTCGTGGTCGAGTTGGGTCTGGGCTGCTGCTTCTTCGGGCTCTTCGAGCACGAGGATGCGGTACGTCGCCGCTTCGGAGTCCCCGACGAGGCCCGTGCCGTCGGAGCGATCGCCGTTGGCCACCCCGAGCCGTCCGGTGCCCGTTCCAGCCGGTCGACGACCAGGGGACGCCGCCCCCTTGACGAGGTACTGCACCGCGGCTCCTGGTGACCTACGACTCCGTCCGTCCGGGCGTTGGCCCGGCTGGCAGGCGCCCGGCGGCGACCGGTACTCTCCGGACCGGCCTGAGCACTGACCTGACGCCGGAGGAACCACATGACCGAGGAAGCCACGGAAGCCGTCGAGATCCCGACCCAGCTGCCGATCGTCGACTACCTACGAATCGGAGACGACCCGCATCTGGCGGCGAACGAGTGTGTCGGATGCGAGGCGCGTTACTTCGACCGCCGCAACGCCTGCGCTAAGTGCGGCAAGGAGGAGTTCAGGTCGGTGCGCGTTGACGATGACGCCACCCTGCGCTCCTTCAGCGTCGTCTACCGGGCGGCGCCGGGCATACCGGTGCCGTACGTGTCGGCAATCGTGCTGACCGGGGACGGCACCTCTGTGAGGGCCAACGTGGTCGGTCTGGACGACCCGATGAAGGCCGAACTGGGAATGCGGCTGCGCTTCACCACGTTCAGCTGTGGCACTGACGACAACGGCACCGACTGCGTGGCATTCGGCTACGCGGTTGCCTGACCTGTACGGACGATCGAAGGAGAAGTTCTGATGAGCGATGCAGTTTGGGTTCTGGGTACATCAATGACGCGCTTCGGCCGTTACCCCGAGTTGGATGCGGTCGACCTGGCCTCGCGTGCGTGCATGGACGCCCTGGCCGATGGTGGGGTGACCATCCACGACATGGACGTGATGGGTGCCGGCACCTTGTTCCAGGCGCAGTCGGGTATGGGCCAGCGGGTCCAGAAGCAGATCGGCCAGACCGGTATTCCGGTGTTCAACGTGACCAACGCGTGCGCCACGGGTGCGACGGCGATCCGCACCGTGTACCTCTCCATCAAGGCCGGTGAGGCGCAGATGGGCCTGGCCTTCGGCGTCGAGCAGATGGGCAAGATGGGCCTGCTGCGCGGTGGCGCCAAGGGTGACGAGAAGGTTTTCGAGGCGGCCGGTCGCTACGGCGCCGTAACCGGCGTGGACGGCATCCTCGGGACCGAGACCATGCCGGGGGTCTTCGCCCAGGCCGGTATGGAGTATGCGTGCGACTACGACGGCGTCGGCTTCGAGCAGTTCGCCCGGGTGGCCTACAAGAACCACCAGCACTCCACCCTGAACCCGCTGGCCCAGTACCGCAAGGAGTTCTCGATGGAGGAGATCATGGGCTCGCCGGTGCAGAGCTACCCGAACACCCTCCTCATGTGCTGCCCGACAGGCGACGGCGCCGCCGCCGTCGTGCTGGTGTCCGAGGAGCGCCTTCGCTCCATGCCCGCTGAGGCCCAGAAGCGGGCCGTGAAGATCTCGGCCTCGGTGCTGACGAGCGACCCGTGGGTGGAGAGCGGCCAGGTCCAGCCGGATGTGAACACGCTGACACGCAACGCCGCCGCCCAGGCGTATGAGACGGCAGGCGTCGGCCCCGAGGACCTTGACCTCGTGGAGTTGCACGACTGCTTCGCCACTGCCGAGTTGATCCACTATGACAACCTGGGTCTCTGCGAGCCGGGTGGTGCGGGTGAGTTCATCGACTCAGGCGGCCCGTTCCGGGATGGCCGGACGCCTGTGAACGTGTCGGGCGGGCTGATCTCCAAGGGGCATCCGATCGGGGCGACCGGCGTGGCCAACGTATTCGAGGTCACCACGCACCTCCGTGGCGAGGCCGGCGACCGCCAGATCGAGGGCGCCAAGGTCGGCATGACGCACGTCATCGGCCTCGGCTCCGCATGCGGAATCCACATTCTGGAGAAGTCGTCGTAAACGCAGAACCACCTGAAGTTGGCACAGCGGCCCGTAGCAGTCCCGCGAGGGGCGCCAAGTCAGGCTCAGTCGTCAAGCCAACAGGGCTGCTCGTCATCCATTAGAAGATGGAGCACCGAGTCCATGTCCCCTTCGAGACCATCGCTGAGTCGGTCGATTCTCTGGTGGAGGTGGTCCGGATCCTCGACTCGGGCGGCGTTGATGAATGACGACAAGCCGTGATGGCGCGGAGGGTCGATTTAGTGATGAAGGTATTCACAAGATGTTGTCCTGCGTTTCCGACTGCGCCACATTGGACGGGCATCGTAGACTGGCTCTCCGGATAGCGGCTCCCCCGCTCCGGAAAGGAGAGATCATGGCCACGCTCGTGATGGGTTACGACGTCGAATTCATGGCGATCGGCGAAGGCCTTGCCAGGGCAGGAATACCGGACGCAGTTGGATACCCCGACATGCCCCACGAGGCAACCGGAATGGGCCTTGACCTGATCCGACAGGCGCATCGCGAGTTCGACGCGCCGGCAACACTGTTCCTGTGTGGACGTACCCTGGTCCATGCCTTGCCGGTACTCCGCCAAGCGACAGAGGAACCCTTGTTCGATTTCGGGCAGCACACTTACAGCCATGTTCTGTTCAAGGACGACCATTGGGAGGGTGGCGTTTTTCGCGCTTCGCCGCCTGAGGCACTGATCCACGAGGTCGAGGCGTCCCAGAGTCTCCTCAAGGAACATCTGGGTATCGACGGGATCGGAATGCGCACCCCCCACGGGCATTGGGAGGGCCTCCGGGGTCGACCTGATCTGCTCGAGATCATCGACCGGGCGGGGATCAAGTACATCACATCGTGGGGGCGGAACTCTGACGGAGGAAATCCGACACCGCTCGATATTCAGCCTTTCTGGTACACGGATGAGGGCTATCCACAGATTCTGGAGATTCCGTTTCAATTCTGGCTCGACGGAACGTGGTTCGCTGCTCACGGCAACGACCAGGGCCTCAAGTTCATCGAGGTTCTGAAGACAGCGATCGACTACATCGTCGAACACGACCTTGTCTATGGGGTGTGCTTCCACGATTGGGCGATGCTCCATTACAACGAGGAGGGGACCAGGTGGGTGTGGGGTCTCCTCGAGTACGCCCGAAGCCGGGGGGTCGACATCAAGTCGTATACCCAGTTCTACGAGTCGATGCTCGCCGAGGTTCCCGCTCCCACCTAAGCCATCACGCTTGGCCGGGACCGATGTCCATGCCGCGGCTCAGGGGTCTGCCGAGGAGGTAGCGAGCTGCCGGAGTTGTGGATTGGTCGGCGGGCGGGCCCAGTTCTTGGCAATTGCAACGAGTGTCGTGTGACGAGTCCTCGGTGCCAGTGCAAAGCGGATTCTGGTTCCACGATCAGAAACGAAGTGTTATGTGGAGATCTGTCCATGGCTGAACGGATGAGGACGGAGGATCGTGGGGTCTGTGCGATGAATGGTGGGCGTCGATTGGCGTTGAAACACCAGTATCTGATTACGAAGCGCGAGGATCTCGGCATCGTTCTTGGCGCCCATCGTGAAGAATCACCCGATTCGGAACAAAATAAGGTGAAGGGAGGCTGTGTGGAAGTGTGCTGTCGCTGTGCAGCAGTCGTCGCTTTAGCTCGTTGAAACCGCTGAGCTGACCGGGCGAATGAATACCTGGTTCTCGCTGGTCAAGAATCGAGGCCGTGATACTAGAGAACGAACGTGTGCACACGTCGAGCTTCATGCTCAGAAGCGAATCATGGTGGTCGCAGCCGCTGCTGCGAGCATTGTCACGAACACCGGAAGCCGACGTGACGCGCAGAGCGCCGCCACAGCAACGCCGCCGACTCGAGCATCGAGTTCGAGCTCTCCATCAGAGCTCAGCGTGGCCAGCCCAATCACTGCTGCGATGACCGCCAGTGGAATTGCATCAAGAACGCGGCGAGAGCGGACGCCGATGCGGTCACTGTCGATGAGCGTCGCCCCAATAACGCGTTGTGCGAGAACGCCGAGAGCAATGGCAATTGAAACTCCCCATGTCAACATCAGGCGACTGGGTCGTTTTCGGGTCGTCGTCGAGCGGCGAACAATGCACCACATGCGCCGACGACAACCGGTATACCACCAGGGGCGATCTCGACGAGTAACAGAGCGGTCGCCGCGGCCAGACCGGCGATCGGGATCCGTGTTCGGTCTCGCATCTGCGGCCAAATGATCGCAAGCAAAACTGCGGGAAACACCGCATCTAGTCCAAGGGATTGCGGGTCGCCCAACCGTTCTCCGATAATCACACCTAGAACACCACCAACCCACCACGGGATGCATAGCCATATCGCTGCGGCCACATACACGCGTTGGGCGTTGTGATCGTCGGGCTCGCGTTGGGCGATGGCAACGTTCGTGTCGAAGGCGAAATGTGCGGCAGCGGCGCGTTTCCCCCTCGATGCCCACATTCGCGGAGCGATCGCAGCTGCTACGAGGCCGAACCTCGCGGACACCAGCCATCCACTGAGGACACCCGCCGCTGTCGTGCCGCCCGACGCGACAACCGCTGCGAAGGCAAGTGTTGGAGTCACCGCGTTCACAAGGAAGATCGATGCCAGCATCACTTGCGGCGACGTGCCTTCGGAGATGTGCAGGGTGGTTACGGTGAGGCCGACTGTGAAATACGCGAGCGCAAGAGAGATTGCCTCGCTGAGAGTGAACAGTGTTCCGGCTGGCAACACCCAGTCTCGAAACTGCGCTGGTGTGTGCATCCGGATCAAGATCCGGGGCCGGCGGTTACGACGCATCGCAGGGGCGGAGGCACAGCGAAACCTTACCTTTTGACCCCGCCAACGCCCTGCTAACAAGCGACTGGTGTCACTCGCTCGCTAGTGTGATCCGGGGGGTCTTGTGATGGGCGGTCAATTTCCAGAATCTTTCGGATCTGTCCGCACGTCTTGGAGCGACGATGGGTGAGACAGTTGGATCTGCCCTCATTACTGGCGCCAGTGGGCATCTCGGCCGCCGTATTGCCGAGTCGATGTTTCAGCAGTCCTTCACATTGGCGATCAACGACATAGATGAAAAGGCATCGGCGCTTCTGGCCGCCTCAATGGAGGGCGCAGCGTCATTTGCCGTTGACGTGAGTGAGCCGGTCACGGCGTCCCAACTTGTGGCGGATGTAGTCGATCGATTCGGTCCGATTGACGTATTGATCAATGCCATCGGCGTTGAAGGTCCCATCGCGGCGATCGAGGACATCCAGCCCCAGGATTTGCGACACGTGTTTGACGTGAATGTCTTGAGTTTGTTCTGGCTCTGTCGTGCCGTGGTCCCCACCATGAAACAGAACGGCGGGGGTCGGATTATCAACCTCGCTTCGGGTGCTGGTCTCGCGGGTGGTGCGTTCGCCAGCCCGTACCACGCTTCGAAGCATGCAGTGGTTGGGCTCACCCGCAGCCTCGCTCGTGAGCTGGCACCTCATCAGATAGCCGTGAATGCGGTTTGTCCCGGGTATGTCGAGTCGCCGATGGTGGACCGGATCTTCGACGGTCAGATGGGAGTAACGGGCTCAGAGCCGGACGTTCTCGAATCGATCCCGATGGGACGCATGGCCGATGCTGAGGAGGTGGCGTCAGTCGTGACATTCTTGGCGCTGGACGCGCCGCTGTACATGACCGGCTCGTGTCTTAGTGTCGATGGCGGGCTTCGGGCATGACCGATCGACCCGTGGCCGTCGTCACTGGGGCAAGTCGCGGAATCGGCGCTGCGATTGCAGAGCGGCTCGGTTCAGCCGGATATGCCGTATGTCTCGTTTCCCGAAACGCTGCCCTCATGGATCAAGTAGCGGAGACGGTGCGCTCGAACGGCGGAACGGCGACAGTCCATGAGTGTGACCTCGCCGACCGGCTGGCAGTCACGGCGCTCGCAACCGAGTTCGCAACGAAGAGCGCTGTCATAGAGGTGCTGGTCAACAATGCAGGAACCGTCCGGGTCGGAGGGGTGGGCGAACAAGGCGGGGAGATCTGGGACGATGTCATGTCGATTGACCTCTGGTCGGCCTTCGAGTTCGCCCGGGTGCTCGAACCCTCCCTCGCTCGTTCCGACAATTGTGCTTCGATCGTGAATATCGGTTCGGTCCTGGGCGTGCTCGCCTCGTCGGGGACATTGTCTTACAACATTGCGAAAGCGGCACTTCATCACATGACCAGGTCGCTTGCCGTCGAACTCGGCCCAAACGGCGTTCGGGTGAATGCTGTAGCGCCTGGTTACATCCGCACGGAGATGTTCGAGTCGTCGAATACCGTTGATCGCAGGAGGGCCCTTGCTGCGGCGCATCCAATCGGTCGCGTGGGCACCCCTGAGGAGGTCGCAGAGGTAGTGGCTTTTCTCTGTTCGCCAGCGGCGTCTTTTGTGACAGGTGTCGTTCTGCCGGTCGATGGAGGATTGACGTGCAAGTTGGCCGTTCCGGAACTGCGCTCGTGAGTCACCAGCCCCTCTCCTCGCTGCTTCGACTCGATGGCCGAAGTGCGGTCGTTACCGGGGCGGGGCGGGGAATCGGGGCTGCTGTGGCAGCTCGTCTCGCCGAGGCTGGAGCGAATGTCGTCGGGGTGGACATCGACCATTCAGCCGAATCTAGGGGTGCTGGGATCGTTCCGTTGGTCGTGGACGTTTGCGACTTCGATGCTCCTGAGGAGATCCTTCTATGTGCCATCGAGACGTTCGGCGGTCTGGATATCTGGGTGAACAACGCCGGGATCTATCCGACGGCCCCGTTCCTGGATCTGGATGACTCGGAATGGGACCGTGTACTAGATCTGAACTTGCGCGCAGTGTTTCGTTGTGCGCGAGCAGCGGCAACGGCGATGAGGAACGCCGATGCGGGTGGTGTGATCATCAACATGTCCTCGAACGCAGGCATGGCTGCGGGCCGTGCGAGTGCCCACTATGTCGCGTCGAAGCATGCTGTCGTCGGTCTGACGAAGAGCCTCGCCGTCGATTTGGCACCGTTTGGCATTCGCGCTGTCGGAATAGCGCCTGGGGTCACTCGGACCGAAGGAATCCGGAACGCCTCTGACGCTCTAGAGGCCGCAGGATGGGGCGACCTCGACGCATATGCCGAACGCACCACGCCGCTCGGTCGCATGGCAGAGCCCGATGAGATTGCCAGGGTTGCAGCCTTCGCTGCGAGTGACCTTGCGAGTTTCGTAACGGGGACGACGATTGTCGTCGACGGCGGACAACTCAGCAGCTTCAGTTGAACGGAGCCGTGCGCTGCTCTCGCCGTCGATCGACTAGAGATGAGGTCGCAACCAGTCGAGTGTGGTCGTGTTGAACTCCTCCGAACTCTCCATCGTCGCGAGATGACCGCAGCCCGGGAAGATCACGAGTTCCGATCCATCGATAGCCTGCTGCAGCTCCTGGGAACAGGAGACGGGCAGCAGGTAGTCGAGCTCGCCGACGGTGATCAGTGTTGGAGCCCGAACGCGGGAGACGTCATTGCTGAGGTCATGTGTGAGGTTCGCTTCGATCTGTCCAAGTAGGCCATCGTCCGTTGCGGGGTTTGCCTTCATATGGGCGAGGATGGCCATTAGGTCGTCAAAGTTGTTCATCATGTATGTCGGGCTGAACAGCAATGGGAGTGTGACGTCGTAGTAAAAATCCGCTCCTCCTGCAAGCAGAATTTTCTTGAGTAGCCCCAGCGAGTAGGCGGCGAACCCTTTAGTCGCGAGCCAACTCGAATGCAGCTGCAGGGTCCGGACACGTTCGGGATGGTGAGCAGCCATGTACAGGCCAATCGCGCCCCCGAGGGAGGATCCCGAGATGTGGGCCGATTCGAGTTCGAGGTGGTCCATGAGTGCGATCGTGTCGCCCGCCATCTGTTCGACCGTGTAGGGCGCCGCCGTCGTGTCGCTTCGGCCGGCTCCTCTGCCGTCGAAGATCACACACGGCACTTCGGACTTGTACGCATTCACCTGGGGCATCCACCGCGTGCCGTCAGCTCCGGTGCCGCGTATAAACAGCACGGGCGGACTATCGCCTTCCCCGTGCCGCTCGTAATAGATGTTCACGGCGTTCACTTGCACCAAAGGCATCTCTCAACTCCCGTCTAGACGGTTCTGAACATCAGCTATCCTGATCGGTCCCAGGGCCAACTGAAGTGCCCCAGCGACAGCCACGGCGGTATCTTCTCGCCATCGCGGTGCGGTGAGTTGAACACCGACAGGTAGACGATCGGCATCATGTCCGGCCCTGACGATCCCGGTCGGGAGACCGGTCATATTCTGGGGCACGGTGAACGGCATGACGAGTTCTCGTAGAGGCCGGACCTCTCCGTCCAGAACCCCTTCATCGCTGTTGTCGATGTGACTGGGTCCCACCGCTGAAATGGGGCTGATGAGTGCGTCGACAAACTGGAGCTGGCGATCGAAACTGGCGATTATTCGACGCCGCTCTTCCTGAGCCCGTAGGTAGTCGGCCACAGTTACCGCCGCAGCGGCATGAAGACGCGAACGAACATCTGCGCCGTAGTCCTTCTCATGTTCGGGATAGATCCCCATCGACTGGTTGTGGACGTGGTGGGCTTCCGCCATCTGCAGCGGCACGAAGGCGTCGAGGATGGACTGCGCATCGGGCAAGTCAATCTCGACGATCTCTGCGCCGAGCTCCTCGAGTGTGTTGATTGCTCGTTCATAGATCTCACCGACGCTCGGATCGAGCCCTGGGCCCATGAGGTTTGCCGACCTCCCGATGCGTGCGCCTTCGATAGTGCTGGGCGTGTAGGGCTCGTAGCGGAACGATCGGCCAGCACATCCCGGGTCGGCGGGATCAGCGCCGCTCATAGCCGAAACGAGCATTGCAACGTCGTCCATCGAGCGGCCGAGGGCTCCGAGGGTGTCGAAAGAAGGTGCCAAGGCCACGCCACCGGTACGACTGACGAGACCGAAGGTCGGTTTCAAACCGTTTATCCCGCAGAAGGATGCGGGGATCCGGACGGAACCTCCGGTGTCGCTGCCTACGGCGAGCGGCACCATTCCGGATGCGACAGCAGCCGCAGAACCACCACTGGATCCGCCTGGCACCCTCTCTAGGTTGCGGGGATTGCGGGTCCCCATGCGCGTCGGGTGCTGCGTGGTTATGCCCCATCCGAACTCATGAGATCGTGTCGTTCCGACGACGACCGCCCCAGCACGGCGAAGTCGCCGAACGACTTCTGCGTCGAAATCAGAGGTCCGCCCTGCAAGGACATCAGATCCATAGTCGCCGATAGCGCCCCGTACATCGAAGAGCTCTTTTATTGCGACCGGAATACCGTGCAGCGGGCCTCGAGTCTCTCCCCGGAGCAATTCGGCGGTTCGTTCTGAGGCCTCAGTTAGGGCCGTGTCTGTCAGGACAGTTGAGAACGCACCGATCGATTCGTCGAGGTTCGAGATGCGCTGCAGACACGATTCGAGTGCTTCGGTCGGACTGGCAGTACCTGCTGTGAAGCTGTGCGACAAGCCGCGAGCCGTGAGCATCCACAGCTCGGTCACGGCACTCTCGGAATCTCGTCGACGGCCTCGTAACCCGCTTTCTCGAGAGACGGCGCACCTCCGAGAATCCAGAGAATTGTCATGGTCTCATCTGGTTCGCTCCCCGCTGAGTGCGGAGCATTTACTGGAATGAAGACGATGTCGCCTGGGCCGATGTCGTAGTGGTTCGCTCCCACTCGGTGCCACCCGTGCCCTGACATGACGATAACGACCTCTTCGGCCTCGGGGTGTAAGTGATGTTCGTGGGTGCTGCCCGGGGGATAGATGGTCTGGCCGACCATCACCTTCTTCGAGTTCTGACGAGCTTCGGAAATCAGTGAACGAATATCAAGGTGGCCGAACGCTGTGCTCGTCCAGTCCTCGGGTGAAGTTGCATCAGCGCGGACCACGTGTTCGACCATTCCCTATTTATATTATAATATTGAGTTGTGCACCATGATCTTCTTGACGGTTCTCAGATTCTCGAGTTCTACGAAGCCGGGTTCCTTCGTCCTGGCAGCGTTTTTGGCGCCGGTGAAGTCGAAGAGCTCCGTGCACTCCTCGACCGTGCGTGCACTCGAGAGAAGAGCGAGGGTCGCTTATACGACTTGTTGGATGACGCGCTGTGGCCACCGAGTGATCCGGCAGATCCTGAGTCGCGGCACGGCATCGAATCAGGAGGAGAACCGACACGACATGTGCCGTTTCTTTTTAACCTCTGGCGTGACGAACCCGAGATCCGGCAGTTCATCTTCGACACGACGCTTGGTCGTTGGGCGGCCCAACTCATCGGCGCTCGTCGCGTGCGGGTGCTCGAAGACAACGCTCTCTGGAAGGAGCCCTACACAGGCGGCGAGCTGAAGTGGCATCAGGATTACCCGTACTGGCCGCTCGCTCAACCCAATGCGGTCACTGCGTGGATAGCGCTCGACGATGTTGATGCTGACAACGGGGCCATGTCTGTGGCGATCGGGAGCCACCTGACAGGAGAACGTCTTCCGGTCGTGTTTGGAACTGGGAGGCCATATCTTCACGAACAGCGTCCTGCCTCCGTCAAGCCGATCGCGGATCCGCTGTCGCTCGGACTCGAGGTGGAGACAGTCGCCCTCCAGGCAGGGGAGGTCTCGTTTCATTCGGGGTTGACGTGGCATGCATCTGGACCCAATAACAGCGATCGGCAACGACGAGCGATTGTGATTCGTTATGTCGGTGACGGAACGATCTGGTTGGGGTCGCAAAGATATGAGTACAACTACAGCGACGAAGAGGTTGGACTCGAGGTGGGAGAGCCGATCGGCGGTGAGTATTTCCCCCTAGTACCAATCTGAGTCGGCGAGCTTCTTGATCAACAAAAGGAATTCTAAATGCATCGTTTTATGAGTTGCCGGCTACTTGCGTGCGAGGACGAGACTGTGATCGGCGACGGAGCCGTCGTGGTCGACGGAGACCTGATCGCATGGATCGGATGCGCCGAGGATCTACCAAAAGAGTACGCGGGTGAGGATGTTGGTGTAACTGACGTTGGCGGAGCGACTGTGATGCCGGGGCTCATCGACACCCACATGCATATCAGTTTCGGCGAACCACAGTCCGAAGAGGAGTTGTACTTCTACACGCCCTCGCCCTATCGCGCTATACGAGCTGCGGCGAACGCGGAGAAGGTTTTGCTGGCAGGCGTGACGAGTGCGTGTGACCCTGGTGGGCCGGTCGGTGTTGCAGCCGCAGTTCGCGATGCCGTAGACGCTGGTTTGATCCAGGGCCCGAGGTTCTCGGCGGCTGGAAGACAAATCACCTCCCAACAGGGTATTGGCGACACGCTTCCGCGGTGGATCAACATCGAGGAGTCCTCATTCGGCGCGCTGGTGACGACCAAGGACGAGCTGTTGAACGAGATCAGAAACGAGGTCAAAGACGGTGTCGACCTCATCAAGATCGCGGGGTCCGGTCCGGGAACCACCGAGTGGGGAGCGTTTCGTCTCGAAGAACTCGAATTGGCGGTTGACGAGGCGCATCGGCTGGGACGACCGCTGGCCATACACGCTCGGTCGCGTCAATCAGCGGCTGATGCGGTCGCAGCCGGAGTCGACTGGATTATGCACGCTTCGTACATGGATCTCCCCACGCTCGATCTCGCGATCGAGAAGGGCATCCCCTTCGTGCCGGCGATGACGTTGCTCGTCAACTCTCTCGAGAGTGGCACCATGGCCGCGGCGGCAAAGGATGCCATGCAGCGTGAGCTAGACGCAGCGGTGTCGATTCTGTCAAAGGCTTATCAGCAGGGAGCGACGCTCGTCGCTGGTTCGGAGAGCGGCTTCGCCATGACCCCGTACGGTGAGTGGCACACGCGCGAGATGGAGCTGTTCGTGAGTTACTTGGGCATGAGTGACATGCGGGCCATATTGTGCATGACTCGTGATGCCGCTGTAGCTGCTCCGCGCGACTCCGACAAGATTGGGACGTTGTCACCGGGAAAATATGCAGATCTTCTTGTCGTCGACGGACGGCCTGACCAGGATGTGCGAATCCTTTCGGACCGTAGCCGTTTGACTTCGGTGGTCAAGGGTGGTGCCGAGGTGGCAACCTGGCGCCCGACAGACAAACCGGCCTCGCGGATGGCATTCGAGAAGTCGCGACCCTACGTCGATGATGCGTACAGGCGAGGTTCGAAATGACGCCGATCGATCAGCTCTGGCGCCTTGACGGACGGGTCACTGTGGTCACTGGAGCGGCGAGGGGGTTTGGTGCCGCGATTGCTCGACGGCTGGTAGAAGCGGGGGCCGCAGTGACGGTCGCCGACATCAGGCCGGATGACGCGCGGTTGACAGCAGAACGCATTACTGCCGAGACCGGCATGGTGTGCGACGCTCATGCCGTTGACGTGTCGGACGAGGACTCGGTCTCCGCTCTTTTCGCTGCGGTGGAGTCGAGCAAGGGCCCAGTCGATTTACTCATCAACAACGCTGGCGTGTTTTCCAACTACTACGTGTCGGACATGCCGCATGCCGAATTCGCCAGGATTATGGACATCAATGTCACAGGCACGTTTCTCTGCAGTAGGGAAGCAGCGAGAAGTATGCGTCCGCGTGGTGCAGGAGTGATCGTCAACGTTGCCTCCGTGGACGCACATGCGCCTTCAGCCGAGGGACTCGTTCACTACACGACCTCCAAGCATGCGATCGCCGGTCTGACACGCTCGCTTGCGATGGAACTCGCACCCGACGGAATCCGAGTCAACGCGGTGTGTCCCGGCGCAGCTATGACCGAGGGAGCCATCGAACTTGTCTCTTCGGGGTCAGATCACGGAATCGATCTCGAGGCGCAGTGGGACGGAATCGTGCAGCGGACGCCCCTTGGTCGCCTGTGCCGGCCGGACGACATTGGTAGAGCAGTTGTATATCTTGCTTCCGATATGGCCGAGTTCGTGACGGGCGTGTTGTTGCCAATTGATGGAGGAATTCTCGTACAGCCTCTCGAGGGATATGTGTCCAGCGGGGTGTCGGGCTGATGCGTGAAGATGTGTCTTTGGCATCCTCAGGAAAGATGCCGTCCGTTGTCGCTAACCATCTGCGCCACGAGATCGTGGAGGGACGGATGGAACCAGGGGACCGAATCAACGTTCGTCAACTTGGTCAGATCCTGAGTGTCTCGGCCATACCTATACGCGAGGCGCTGCGCCTGCTCGAATCCGAGGGCATGGTCGAGACGATTCCGAATGTGGGTGCGATAGTTGCGAATGTGTCGATGCTCGAGTTGGAGGCCGTCTACGACCTCCGTCTATTGATTGAACCTGCAATTGCCTGTCGTTCCGCAGGGAACATGTCAGACGACCACAGAGCCACTCTTCGAAAGACTCTCGACGAACTTGTATCCGTGGAACGAAGTGGTGGAAGTATGAATAGGTTCATTTTGACGCATCGGCGTTTCCACTGGGAGTTACTGGCGCCTGGCGCAACACCGCTAGTGGAGAGCACGCTGCGGCGCCTGTGGCGGATTTCGGAGCGGTACATCGTTCTTACACGAGAAACTGCCCTGCCGGTAGCTGATATTCAGCATGAAGAGATGATCGAGATGTGTGCGCGACATGATGGCGATGGGCTTGCCGATCTGGTGACTGCTCATCTTCTCCTCACCGCAAAATCGGTAGCTGTGCTGTTTGGCAAAAACTCTTATGCAACGGAGTCGGTCAGTGCATGACGTGATCCTGCCAAAGACGGGAATCTACGAAGACGACGTCGTTCTGATCGAGTGGATTGTCGCGGAGGGAAGTTGGGTAGCAGTAGGCGACCCCATCTTCGTAATCGAAAGCGAAAAGGTCGAAATGGAGATCGAGTCCAATGATGAGGGGTGGATTCACCTTGAGGTCGAGCCTGGTTTCCAAGCATCGATAGGGACGCGCGTTGCAGTGGTCGCCGATACCGAGCTCGCCTATCGAGGGCTTGTGGGAGAGTCATGACGGCTGACGAGATCCTGAGCGCTGGCTTGAGGATGATGGCCAAGATTCGCGTATTCGAGGATCGGGTTCTCCGCGAATTCGCAAAAGGAGACATGCCAGGATTTGTTCACACGTATCACGGTGCGGAAGCTGTTGCTGCTGGTGTGTGTGCCCACTTGGATGATGCGGACATGATTACGAGTACTCACCGCGGACATGGGCACTGCATCGCCAAAGGGTGTGATCTGTCGGCGATGGTGGCTGAACTGTATGGCCGCGAAACGGGCCTGTGCCATGGACGCGGTGGTTCTATGCACATCGCCGATTTCGATAGGGGGATCCTCGGCGCCAACGCCATTGTGGGCGGTGGAATCTCTCTAGCGGTCGGTGGTGCACTTGCCGCTGATGTCAAAGGCGATGGGCGGGTGGCTGTCTCATTCTTCGGGGACGGCGCTGCCAATGAGGGCATCTTTCATGAATCGCTCAACCTGGCGGCGATTTGGGGACTGCCCGTAGTGTTCGTGTGCGAGAACAACGGCTGGGCCGAATCGACTCCAACCTCGTACGCGACGAGTGTCGCCGACATAGCGAGCCGGGCGTCGGCATATGGGATACCCGGGATCGTGATTGACGGGGCCGACTATCTTGACGTATTCGAGAAAGCGGGCGAGGCGATAGAGCGAGCTCGCTCGGGAGGCGGGCCCACGTTGATCGAAGCAAAACTCACCAGGACGCGCGGCCACTACGTGGGTGATCCTGAACAATATCGCTCAAAGGTGGAACGTCGTGCCGCTCGCGCTGCAGACCCACTGGCCTCGCTTGCGGCAACCGTCGTGTTAGGCGACTATTTGAAAGATGTGGAGGCCGAGCTCGACTCTGCCTACGAGTCTGCCCTATCGGCACCCTGGCCTGACCCGAACACGGTCGAGGATTACGTGCTGGCTCCACTATCAGAGGGCAACACTCTGGCCTCGTTTCCATCATCGACAGTGAGGGAGGGCTCGTACCTCCAGGGATTGAATGAGGGTCTGTTCGAGGCGATGCGTTGTGATCCGAGCGTCATCGTCATCGGTGAGGACATCGCTGGCGGGGCGGGGCTCGGCGAACCCATCGAGGGAGCGATGGGTGGAACGTTCGGTGTGACCAAGGGTCTGTTGGAAGAGTTCGGGAGTGGACGCGTCCGTGACACGCCGATCTCCGAAGCGGGGTTTGTAGGGGCGAGCGTCGGTGCTGCGCTCGCTGGGCTGCGTCCCGTCGTGGATCTGATGTGGGCAAGCTTCGCTCCGTACTGTTTCGATCAGATCTTCAATCAGGCAGCAAAGATGCGGTACATGTTCGGTGGCCAGACCAATGTGCCGATGGTCCTGCGGATGGCAGTGGGGGCCGGTTTGAGAGCAGGCGGACAGCATTCCGACACGCTCTATGGATTGTTTGCCCAGATCCCCGGCCTCAAAGTTGTTGTTCCCTCGACACCGGCCGATGCGAAAGGTCTTCTCCTTGCTGCCATCGCAGACGACAATCCTGTCGTGTTTCTTGAACACATGAGTCTTTATCGAACGACGGGCCCGTTGCCGGCAGAACCATACGAGTTGCCCATCGGCCGGGCTGCGATCATCCGAGCCGGCGACGATGTGACTCTGATCGCGGCCGGCTCGACCGTCTCACTGGCGCTTCAAGCAGCCGAGCAGCTCGAAGATATGGAAGGTATTTCCGCAGAGGTGATTGATCTACGGACGATCTCACCCCTCGATGTCGAAACCCTCACAGTCTCGGTGGCACGTACCGGGCGAGCCGTGGTCATCGATGAGAGCCCGCCCAGGTGCGGCATTGCCTCGGAGGTGGCAGCGGTGGTCACCGAGGCTGTCTTCGACCGGCTTCAATCACCGATCGCACGCGTTACTGCCGCGAATTCACCTGTTCCGTTCAGTCCACCTCTCGAAGACGCGTATTTGCCATCGGTTGATGATGTCGTTCGAGCGGCGATGCGCATGTGATCGCCTCGGTCTGAGGCAGCACAGCGTCAGGCCGAGGCAGTAACGAGAAGTTCGAACACTCTGTCGACCTCGGCTGTCGTCTCGGGGTCGAGCCGGAAGCCGACGGGGCCCCTCACGCGTGCGCTCGTGAATACGCCCTGTTTCACGAGCAGGTGCTTTTCGACGGCGACGAAGGCATCGAAACTGGTCTGTAGCGAAATCAATGAAGCAAGTGGACCGTTTATCGAGTTGACCCGGACGTCGTCTCCATCTTTGAGCGCGTTCCAGAGCTTGACGATCGCCCAACACACCTCGGCCCCTGGCATTGTGCCGGCGATACCTCTCTTGAAACTATCGACGAGGGAGATCCCACCGGAGCCTTCGAACACGCAGGCCGCCCCCTCCGTCGCGTCGCGAAGTTCGGTCAACCTGGGGCCGATCGGTATGGCCTCGGGCTTGAACAACACGCGCTCTTGATAGGCATCGAGGAGGCCCGCTTGCATACCGATCGACATCGGTTCGCCCACGTATCCGCTCGCGTCCTGGATGATCACCGGTATATCGATTGCGTCGAGGAGGGCCTGGTAGTACCTGTAGAGTTCGTCTTCACCGGCGGAAACAGACATTGGCGGGATGGCCATCACAGCGGTTGCTCCGACCTCTTCAGCGTGATGGGCGAACCCAACTGCGATGCTCGTGCTCTCCGCACCGACGCTGATGACAACTGGTCCGTGATCGAGTCCGTATTCGCAGCTGAGGCGGGCGAGTTCGCGCCGCTCTTCGCCCGACAGCCGAATGACCTCTGACACCATTGCCATGACGATCCCGTCGATGTCGTGGCCGTACATCCACTCGATTTCGGCGGCGAGAACCTCTGAATCGATTGAGAAGTCCTCGCGGAACGGGGTCTGAAATACAGGGAAGACACCAGTGATTGAATGCAACATGCCACGAGAATAACAGCACCACGGCAGAGATGTCCTTGTGCGGAATCGTCAGAAGAACGTCCGAATCAACCCCACCACGTCGAAGTTATCGTTGACCAACGGAATCGCGCGCCAGCGGTCGAAAGTTGTGCACGGATGCGAGATCCCGCAGCCCACGATGTCGCCTACAGCAATTTCGAACCCCTCTTCAACACGTACGTACGCATGCTGGTCATCGAGAGCGAACACCTCAAGCTCACCATTTACTCCACGAACCCATTGGTCGCGACGGATGATGATCGGTGTTGGAAGATCGATGTCGAAGGAAGCGTCACGCTTGCCGAAGCCGAGGATGACGATGTCGGGTTCGGGCTTGGACACGACGAACGACCAAACATGTAGCGCAGCGCAGAGGCTGGGATACGCGTCCATTGGGACCCGTCTTCCGAAGGGCCCTGAATCCGAGTAGAGGACGGAATCGTGGGTTACGTAACAGCCGGGCCGTATCACTAGTCGGGTCGGCTTCGACATGTCCCAATTGCTACCGAGTATCGAGACCACACGGTCAGGAAACATGCTCCCGCCTGCAGTGACGATGATCTCATCGAGATGATCGAATAACTCGAGATCGTCGAGTTGGGTTGCGAGTTTGCGGATTTGCCACAAGAACTCGTCGACACCGGAATACTCCTCGCCCGTCGAGTGAATGACTCCTTCGTAGCCCTCGACCCCGAGAAGCGAGAGACGCTGTGATGATCTGACAAGGCGTGCGACTTCGATCGCCTCTTCGGCGGTACGGCAGCCCGTTCGCCCATGTGCGATGCCCAGTTCGACGAGCACCCCGATGGGTCGATCCTTGGGCGACTCGGCGAGCGCTTGCTCCATTGACT
>JABIQM010000227.1 GCA_018699415.1 Acidimicrobiaceae bacterium | reverse complement strand
TTCACCGAACAGCTCGCACTCGCCGGCATGATCGCCATCGGCGCCACAAACGCATCACCGCGCGTTGCACCCCCAGGCGGGTCACGGGCGCTGCTGGGCACCAACCCGATCGCCATGGCGGTACCAGACGGCTCCGGCGGCATCGCGTTCCAGTTCGACTTCGCTACCAGTGCCGTGGCATTGGGCACCATCACCATGGCGGCAGCCAGGGGAGAGACAATTCCCGAGGGTTGGGCTGTCGACGCCGACGGCACTCCGACCACCGACCCAGCAGCGGCTGTAGCCGGCTCGATGCTCTCGGCTGGAGGGCACAAGGGCTACGGCATTGGATTGCTCGTTGAGATCCTGGCCGGAGCCCTCACCGGCTCCAATCTCAGCGCCGATATCCCTGCGCTCAAGACGCCAGAGGGGCCGCCTCACAATATTGGACAGCATTATCTCGTGATCGACCCGACTGCGCACGCCGATGGCGTGTTCATCGAGCGTCTCCAACAACTCGCCGAACTCGTGACCGAACAACCCGGAGCTCGGCTACCGGGGGCGGGTCGCGAACGAGCGACCGAAGTAGACGTCGACGATGTCCTCTGGACCCGTTGCCAGGAGCTGGCCAACTCCTAGACCGCAGCAAGGTCAGCATCGTCAACCCAGCATTCTCGAGCGTGGCCAGCGCCTCTGCTGACTCGATCAGGGGTGTCACCATCCTCGATGGTGCATCATGAGGCAATGGACCAGCGCCAACTCGCCATGATGAACCCATGACTGATCACGAACGCTGGTGGATGAACGGCGAACTCGTTGCCCCGAGCGAGGCCATGCTCTCGGTGGTGGACCATGGATTCACCGTCGGCGACGGATGTTTCGAAACAACGAGTGTCGTGCGTGGCAAGCCGTTCGCGTTGACACGGCATCTGCGCCGCCTGCGCCGCTCACTAGCCGGCCTGCTACTCGACCTCCCGATGAGCGACGCAGAGCTCTGCGCCGCGGTCGCCGCCTCTCTCGCGACGCGACCTGATGCGGGCATCGTCCGAATCACAGTCACCGCCGGCCGCGGTCCTCTCGGATCAGGCCGAAACGAAGGCCATCCGACCGTGCTCATCGCTCTGGGGCCGAATCGCGGGTGGGACGCCGCCGCCGCGGTCATCACCGTGCCTTGGCCCCGCAACGAACGAGGCGCTCTCGCGGGGATCAAGTCGACGAGTTACGCCGAAAACGTCATCGCTCTCGCTCGGGCGAAAGATGCCGGTGCATCGGAAGCCATCTTCCCCAATACGGTCGGCAACTTGTGCGAAGGCACAGGAACCAACATTTTTGTCGAGCTCGATGGACGTCTCGTCACCCCACCACTTTCGTCGGGTTGCTTGGCGGGGGTCACCCGCGAACTGGTCATCGAGTTGACCGGATGCGAGGAGATCGACGTGCCCATCGACCATCTGGAAACAACCGGCGAGGCTTTCCTCACGTCGTCTACTCGTGACGTCATGCCCATCACCCGGATCGATGGTCGCCAACTGACTACAGGACCACTGTCCATTGGCGCGTCAGCAGCGTTCGCCAATCTGATCGCGGAAACCACCAACCCCTAGGGAACGGCTCATGGCGGCACGTTCTTCGGCATCGTCTTCCTATCGCATCAAATCGGGTCGTTCACCGGCGCATGGATGAGTGGCGAGCTCGTTGATGCCCCTGGCAGCTACGCCCTCATCTGGTGGTCTTCCGTGGCGCTCGGCGTGTTGGCCATGGGCCTGCATCTGATGATTAGCGATCACATGTCCCGAGCCGTCACCCACTGCTGGCGGTGGCCTTCGGGTCGCCCCCGTGGGTCTCGCCCTACTCGCAGTCTTCGCAGTCAGTAGCGCAGCACTATCGCTCACCGTGCGAGCAGCCGACGCGGTCGCCACGGTCGTCTATTGCGTTCTCTCGGTGCCGTCGTGAAGATCGCTTCTCCCCCACCCAGCAGTTCCCTGATGACAACCGATGCGGCTGAGCGAATTCTCCTCCGCTAACTTCGCGCCATGAAAGTTGACGGAGGACTAGGGCAGTCGCCCGACATCGAAAAGATCGCCGCCCAAGCCCGCTCACAGGAAGCGGCGGGGTACGACGCCGTGTGGACGGCGGAAACCAGCCATGATCCATTCCTGCCGATCGCCGTCGCCGCAGGCCACACCGAGCGTCTCGAGTTCGGGACGGGCATCGCCGTGGCGTTTGCTCGCAACCCGATGCTGCTGGCCAATTTGGGGTGGGACCTGCAAGCACTGACGAAGGGCCGCTTCCATCTCGGTCTCGGCACCCAGATCAAACCGCACATCACCAAGCGGTTTTCGATGGAGTGGTCAAAGCCTGCCGCCCGCATGCGCGAGATGGTGGAAGCGATCCGAGCGATCTGGAATACCTGGGAAAACGGCGAACCCCTCAACCATCGCGGCGAGTTCTACCAGCACCGCCTCATGACGCCGTTCTTCGAGCCCGACAAGGCTGATCTCGAGGGCTTCGGCCCGCCGAAGATCTGGCTGGCCGCCGTCGGCGAGTTGATGTCTCAGACCGCAGGCGAAGTGTGCGACGGCATCATCTGCCACGGCTTCACCACCGAGAAGTACCTGCGCGAAGTCACGATCCCGAATGTCGCCAAGGGCCGCGAGCGCGCCGGCAAGTCGATGGACGACTTCATGATCTCAGGGCCATTCTTTGTAGTGAGCGGCCAAACCGACGAGGAGATAGACAAGGCCGCTGCAGCCACCCGCCAGCAAATTGCGTTCTACGGATCGACGCCCGCCTACGCCAAGGTCTTCGAGCTCCACGGCTGGGAAGGCTTGCATCCCGAACTCAACACCCTGTCCAAGAAGGGTGACTGGATCGCGATGGGTCGCCTCATCGACGACGAAGTCCTCAACACCTTCGCAGTCGTCGGTGAGCCCGAGACAATCGCCCCTGAGTTGAAAAGGCGATACGGCGATGTGGTCGACCGGATCAGCTTCTACGCACCGGGCCAAAGCGATATCTCTTCGTGGCGAACCGTTGTGGAGGCACTGAAAGCAAGCTGAGTCTGTGTTCAGACTCGCAAGGCGCGAAGCCGGATGAGTTCCTCGCGTAACGCGTCAGCGGCATCGAGTTCAGCGAGGGGCAACTCACGCATCCGGTGCATGTGACGCATCGTTTCACCATTCCCAATGCGATCGGCCAGGCCCTCCGCCAACCCAATGGTGACCGGTGAGCGGGGTGACGCTGCCTGCTGCAGAAGTTTCCAGCCGTGCTCTACATCACCTTGGTTGATGGCCAAGGCGGCTAGACCCACGACCGCATCGTTGGACATGCGGGCCAGGCGGCCACGCAATGCGTCGTAGCCGAACCCCACCACCAGATCAGCGGCTTCAGCTGAGCGGCCGATGTCGATGAGCGCAATGGCGCGCAGGATCGCCGACGAGTCCCACACCGAAAGGCTCCAGTCTGCGCTATCGAGGGTGCGAAGTGCTTCTTCGGGATCCCCCGTGAGGATCTGAGCCGCGGCGACCGCCAAACCGGTGATAACAAAATTGTTCGTCTCGATTGAGCGAGCGCACGACAACTCGTGGGCGGCCTCGAACCGCTCACGAGCCTCGTCGAATCGGGCCCCGTACAAGGAATGCACGCCCTCTGACCATACGGATGGACACAGGATCGTCGGATCCAGATCATGCGCTGCAACCAGGTCACGGCCGACCTGGGCAAGCCGCAGGGTCTCGTCGGGGTCTCTCCGGCACAAGAGGAACGACAACGTCCCCGAGGCAACCGCCCGAGTTTCCGTCGATGCCGAATCCACAGTTTTCTGCAGAAGACTGTGGGCCAGAGTCCAGTCATCAAGCACGATGCAGAGCATGATCAGCCCGTAGACCATCCAGTCTCGTTGGGGGCCGGGCATCATCTGGTCGATCAGCAACTCGAGCCACCGTCGGCCCTCAGTAGCGGGCAGTTGTGATTCCCACATTCCCTGACAGCCAAAGGCCATTGCCGCTGCAGCGTCGAACTCGGATTCCGCAATGAAGTACTCAAGTGTGGCCGCTATGTTGGGCCAATCTGGACGAAGGCGACGTGCCCGGTTCATGTCACCGGCAACAGCAAAGTCAGACGTAGTCGCGAGTTCGCGATAATACTCGGCAAAGGCATCCCTGGTCCGCCCGGCTTCATCCATGCGAGCGAGCTGATCACCGGCATAAATCCTGACAGTTTCGAGCAATCGATAGCGAGCAGTACCGAGACTCGACTCATCGGTGACAACCAGGTTCTTCGCCACGAGCGAGTCCATGAGATCCAGCGTCTCGTACTCGCTCGTATCGGTCAGCGCGTGCGCCGCGGCGAAATCGAAGGAGCCGACAAAGAGACCGAGTGAACGAAACAACGTCTGCTCCTGCGCGTCCAACAGGTCATAGCTCCAGTCCAGTGTTGCCTGCAGCGTTCGAAGGCGACGACGACCTTGACCACCCGACAGAAGACGGAAACGATCCGCCATCCGGTTGAGAATCTCTCCAGGGGTCAGCACGGCAGCCCGCGCGGCCGCAAGCTCGATGGCGAGTGGCATTCCATCGAGGCTGCGACAGATCGCGGCAATGGTCGACCGGTCGGCTCGACCGGTCGACATGACCGGGTTGACGGCAAGCGCCCGCTCGATAAAGAGCTCGACGGCCGGCGACGTGTCCGCATCGGCATCGAGGGAGGGAGCGGCGATGACGCGCTCACCCGCCACGCCGAGGCGCTGACGGCTGGTCGCGAGAATCGCTGTGGCACTTGACGGGCCCAATACTCGCTCGACCAGGATGGCGCACTCGTCGATCACATGCTCGCAGTTGTCGAGCACCAAGAGCAGGTCTCGCCCGGCGAGAAACTCGACCAATTGCTGACTGGCTGAGATACCTAGGCCAGTCTTGGGCTCGAAACGAAGCGCTTCCGCTACCGCAGCGGGGACCTCGCTACCATCAGAGATCGCCGACAGGTCGGCGAAATAGCAGCCGTCGGTGCGCCCAGGCAGCTCCTGGTATGCGACCTCCACAGCAAGTCGGGTCTTCCCTGAGCCGCCCATTCCGGCGACGGTAACCATCGGCTGCCTCTCAAGGAGACCCCGGATCTCTGCGACGAGTTCATCGCGGCCGAAGATCGTCGAGCCCTGGTTCGGCAAGGAGGACAAGTTCGGATCGACAGCGCGGATTGGTCGATGGCTGGCGATACCAAGTTGGTGGATCCCGACAGGCTGAGGAACATCACGGAGCCTGTGACGGCCGAGGTCAAGCGTTTCACTGTCGATCTCATCCAGAACCGCTGCGCTCATCAGCACCTGGCCGCCGCAGGCAAGCGACTCGATCCGCGCTGCGATATTCGGGGTACTGCCGAAGTAATCACCATCGCGCGGCATGGCTCGACCACGATGGAGCCCCATTCGCACCTTCAGCGCCGGCCCGTGCTCCCAATCCGCTTCTCCCAGTGCAGCCTGAGCCGCCATTGCGGCAGCCACCCCCGCTCGCGGATCCTCGAACGCTCCCCGAAAGTGGTCACCGGCCCACCCGAAGACGACCCCACCCTGATCCATGATGGCCGTCTTGATGATCCCGTCGTGCTTTTCGATGGAGGCCGCGGCTGTGACCGCGTTGGCCGCCCACATGCGCGTCGACCCCTCAACATCAGTGAAGAGAAACGTGACGATGCCTGTCGGCAGCCGAATCATGCACCAAGCCGGTAGAAGTTCGACGCAGTGCCCGCGAACAGTTTTTCGTTCGCCTCAGTGCCAAGCCCGAGTCCGTCGGCGATAGCGAGGTAGGCATCAAAAACTGCCGAGTAGTCGGCTGACACCTTGTCCATCGGGAAGTTGCTGGCGAACATGCACCGATCCACACCGAATAGTTCGATGCCTTTGGCGATGTGTGGAGCCATCACATCGACCAGTTCCTGATGGCTGGGTGGGGTGTCACGTTCGTGATAGCCGAAGCCGACGATTGGCATGAGGAGTCCGCTCAGCTTCAACCACACATTGCGGTTCTCGGCCACCGCTGCCAGTCCCTCATACCAGTCCTCAACCATGGCGCTGTTATTCCCAAGGCCCACCGGGGTCCCCATGTGGTCGAGCACGATCCGAGTCTGGGGGACATCACCCGCCACCCGTGCAGCGTCCATAAGTTGGTTGGAGTAGCACCATAGGTCGAAGGAGAGTTGCCGCTCCCCAAGCGTGGCAAGGCCCGTGCGGAACTCATCGGTGACAAGGCGGTCATCGGGGGTGCACCAGGTGTGCACCGACTCCGATGGATGACTCGCAACGATGTCACGGATTCCCCGAAGCCGGCCACTGCTCAGTGCATGAGCATCTAGCTGGGCCTCAAGGATCGCTGGGTCTGACAGGTCGGCCTTGGCGACAAGCGCCATCGGCGGATCGTCCAAGCTCTCTAGCCAGAGCGTTTCCCCAACTGGGCCAAGCGTGCCTTTTTGCTTCCAGTCCGCCTCAATGTGGACATAGCCGGTCACGGTGTGATGACCCGTGTCGGCTTGGAAGGTCTCGGGCATGTGCGCCGACATCACGTACCGAGGGTCTCCAACGAAGTCGATCAGTGGCTGCGGCGTCGCTTTCCGCACAAGCGCCTCCGCGAAGTTCGGCCATCGACCGAAGAGCCTCACCACGGGCGTGACTTCGCGAGGCGTCTTGCGCGGGTCCCAGATGTGGACATGAGGGTCGATGATCTCCATCGTCACACCGCAGCCCGTTTGTAGACGCGGCTCGTGGAGGCAGGAGCTTTCTCGAGGAGTTCAGTCGGCCGGATCGGGCGACGTTCCAGATTGCCCCCACAGTTCGGGCAGATCCCGCCGAGCGGGCCATCGGCACACTCGACACACCAGGTGCACTCAAAGGTGCAGATTCGTGCATCAGGCGATGATGCCGGCAGGTCCCGGTTACATCGTTCACAGCCGGGACGGAGCTCAAGCATTCGTCAAGTGTGGCCTGAATTCGAGAAATCCGAAAATTCTCTTATGTCAAGACCCTGGCTGCTAGTGTAGCGAACGCATGTTCGATACCCTGAATGCACCACAACAAGCTGCCGTCGACCACACCGATTCTCCCCTCCTGATCGTGGCTGGCGCGGGAACAGGAAAAACAAAGACCCTGGCCGCACGTGTCAGCCGCATCCTCGACGAGGGGGCTGACCCAAACCGAGTCTTGCTGCTCACATTCACTCGCCGAGCAGCAGCCGAGATGCTGGCTCGGGTGGCAGCTACCGGATCAAGCCGGGCTGCGGCCCAGGTATGGGGCGGAACCTTCCACTCCGCGGCCAACCGCATCCTACGAAATTTTGGGCAAGCCGCTGGCCTGTCGAGTGGATTCACCGTGCTTGATCAGGGAGATGCAACGGACCTCATGGGGATGGTGCGCACCGAGGAGGGGTTCGCTGAACGAGGCAAGCGGTTCCCTCGCAAGGAGACCGTCACCGGCATCTATTCCCGCATGGTGAGCGGCCAGGCCAAGCTCACCAAGGTTCTGGAGACCGACTACCCCTGGTGTGCCGATCACGTCGACGATCTGAAGACGATTTTCACCGCCTACACCGTCCGTAAACGTGCCAACAACGTCCTCGACTACGACGACATGTTGCTGTTCTGGCGAGGGCTCACGGTCAGCCCTGTCGGTGCAGCGCTGCGCGACCTCTTCGACCATGTACTGATCGACGAATACCAGGATACCAACCCCATCCAGGCCGGCATCGTGCAGGGCATGTGTCGCCCCGACACCGATCTCTGTGTCGTCGGTGACGACGCCCAGGCCATCTATGGTTTCCGAGCCGCCACGGTGGCCAATATGTGGGAGTTTGCCGATCACTTTCCTGGGGCCACCCGGGTCACGCTCGAGCAGAACTATCGCTCGACCATGCCAATTCTCGCGGTCGCCAACGGCGTACTCGGCCAAAGCAACGACCACTTCGCCAAACAGTTGTGGTCGAACCGCACATCTGGAGTCGCTCCCACCCTCCTCACCCATCACGACGAGAGCGATCAGAGCCGAGTCGTCTGCGAATCGATCCTCGATACCCGCGAACGCGGAATCTCGTTGTGCGAGCAGGCTGTGTTATTCCGAGCCGGTCACCACTCCGACGGTCTAGAGCTGGAACTCACGCGTCGCGACATTCCGTTCGTCAAATACGGAGGCCTCAAGTATCTCGAGTCAGGCCATATCAAGGACCTGTTGGCGCTGCTGCGGATCCTCGACAACCCCGCCGACCAGCTCGCATGGCATCGGGTCCTGGCCACCATGGAAGGGGTGGGGCCAGCCACCGTTCGCCGTCTCTCGACCGAGT
>JABIQM010000284.1 GCA_018699415.1 Acidimicrobiaceae bacterium | reverse complement strand
GGCCGGCACGCTCAGCGTCTATATCGGCGGCCCGGCGGAGGCCGTCCAGAAGCATTGGTCGATCTTCGAAGCTATCGGCGCCACTATCGACCATCTCGGTGACCATGGCGCCGGTTACGTCGCCAAGATCGCCCAGGTCACACTTTGCTACACCCAGACGATCACCCTCATCGAGGCTCTGATGCTCGGAGTGAAGGGCGGTGTCGCTCCCGCCAAGATGCTCGAACTGATCCAGAACTCAGCCGGTTCGAGCTATGTGGCCGACACCTACGGACCCGAAATCGTGGCCGGCACCTACGACCCATCGTTCTCCATCCAGCTCGCCGCCAAAGACATGCGTCTGGCCATGGAGATGGCGGCATCCGTCGGCGCCGACCTGCCGTTCATGGCCCGCGTTGCCGAGCGCTATGCCGAGACTGAGCGCCGCTATGGTTCCGCCGCGCCACATTTACTTGCGGCGCAGATCACCGAAACCGACAATGGACACATCTTCCACGAGGAGCAGTCATGACGGACACCAACCAGCCCCGCGAAGTTGTCGCTGAAGATTTCGCCACTGCGAACTCTGGGAGTTTCACCGGCGACGAATGGCACGCTCGAGTCGAACTCGCGGCCATGTACCGCCTGTCAGCGCACTATGGCTACGACGACACCGTCTGGAACCACATCACGATGCGGGTGCCAGGCAGTGACCACGACTTCTTCCTCAACAAGTTCGGTCTCCTCTACAACGAGGTCACGGCCTCGAACTTGATCAAGATTGATGCCGCAGGCACGGTGCTCGAAGGGCCCGCAGATGTGAACACCGCGGGCTTCGTGATCCATGGAGCCATCCACAACGACTTCCCCCAGCACAAGGTCGTGTTCCACGCCCACGTGCCGGAAGCGCTGGCGGTCACCGCTCTCAAGGACGGCTTCCAGTACCTCGTACAGGATTCGTCGATGCTCTACGGACAGATCGGATACCACGACTGGGAGGGCCTGTCCCTCACCTTAGAGGAGCGCGAACGGCTCGCTGCGAACATGGACGGCAACCGGGCGCTGATCATGCGCAACCACGGATTCCTGACCGTCGGCGAGACCGCTGGCGAGGCCTTCATGGTGATGCACTACCTGATCCGCGGTTGCCGAGCGATGCTCGCCGCTACAGCCACGGGTCTTGAGCTCGATCCCGGCCCAACAGAGATCTGGGAACTGTCAAAGCGCCAGTACGACCACTTCCCACTCGGCCACTACGAGTGGCCCGCCCTCATGCGCCTCTGCGACCAACTCGACCCCGGCTACAAGCTCTAACGCACGTCTGGGGACAGACCCCATCCGTGCGTTAGTCGCAGAAGCTCAGCTGAGAGATTGGACCAAGACGGATACTTTGCTACTCAGCCGCCGTCTTCTCCACGGCGGCAAGGATCTTGGCGTAACCGGTACAACGACACAGGTTGCCACTGAGACCAATCTTCACATCTTCTGGTGTCGGGTTGGCGTTGCGGTCAAGTAAGGCATGTGCCGACATGATCATTCCGGGTGTACAGAAGCCGCACTGCACACCACCCGCATCAAGCAGATTGCGCTGTAGGGCATGCATCTCATCACCCTGCATCACGCCCTCGATCGTGGTGACCGTTCGGCCCTGTGCCTGCACGGCGAGAAAGCTGCAGGAGTTCACTGGTTGGCCGTCGAGAAGCACCATGCAGGCGCCGCACTCGCAGTCGTCGCAGCCCTCCTTCGTGCCGGTAAGACCGACATCCTCCCGGATGACCGAGAGCAGGTTCTTGCCCTGGTCGATGGTGACGGAATACGAGATCCCGTTGACTTCAAGGTCGAACGATTCAGACATCAGACAGCTCCGATTCCAAGAGCACGGTTAACGGGGACAGAGATTGACTCACCGGCGGCACGGCGGCAGGCGGCGTCGACCGCCCGCTTGGCCATAACACCAACACAGTGACGGCGGTAGCCGTCAGATGCACGAAGATCACTGATCGGCGCTGCTTGTTCCGAGGCCAGAACGGCAGCCTTGGCGGCAGCGTCGGCGGGACTGAGCCCCGCAAGCGCTTCGGTTCCGTCAAGAGCGAGGATCGTTGGAGCCACGGCCGATAATGCCAACGACACAGAAGCAAGGGTGCCGCCCTCGGCCAGGGTCACACCGGCCGCGGCGCCAACCACGGCAATCTCCATCGCTCGGCGGTACTCGAGGCGAACATAGGCCGAACCGCTGCGACCCGACGGACTCGGAAGGTTCAGCCCGACCAGGAGCTCGCCCTCGGCGGCTGAGGTCGAACCAGGTCCGGTCCACAACTCGTCGAGTGGCACTGATCGCATAGCGCCCGGGCTTGCCAGTTCGGCGCTAGCACCGAGCACGAGGAGCGGTGCGCCAGTGTCCATGGCCGGCGATGCGTTCATCACGTTTCCACCAAGCGTTCCGATGTTTCTCGTTGACGGCGAACCAACGAGCGCCGCAGCATCAGCCAGCGCGGTGTAGCTCTGCACGAGTAGCGGATCCATCATGAGACGAGCGTGGGTGACGAGTGCGCCGATCTGGCAGCCGCCAGACCCCGGTCGGATCTCCGATAGCTCGATCAGTCGATCGATGGCAACGAGGTCCTCTGGCAGCGGCAACTTGCCATGCCGCGCACTAACAACAAGGTCGGTGCCGCCGGCAATCGGACGTGCCCCGGCAGCCATGGCCGCAACGGCTTCGTCGATAGTGGTGGCGATGGTGAAACTCACGACGAGAGCCCCTCACTCGCAGCCCACACCCGTTCAGGAGTCATCGGTAGTTGCCGAACCGGCTCGCCGATCAGTTGAGCCACCGCATTAGCGATGGCAGCCGCCGTCGGCACATTCGGCGCTTCGGCCAGGCCCTTCGCTCCGTGGGGTCCGGCATTGAAATCAGGGATCTCGATGAACTCGGTCGTCACGACCGGAGTGTCGGCCGTGGTCTGCAACTTGTACTCGAGTAGACCGGCATTTCGCTGCTTGGCGTCATCGCCATAGACGGTGCCCTCGCTGAGCGCCTGACCGATGCCCATCGTGATACCACCCTCGACCTGACCGTGAGCGGCGATGGGGTTGATGATCGTCCCAGAGTCGTGGGCCGCAGAGATTTCGAGCACGCGTACAACACCGGTGTCGCGATCGAGACGCACCCGCACGGCGTGACAGGAAAACTGGGGACCAGCCCAACCGGCCAAGCCCTGATCACCGACACAAGTGGCTGACACAGACGGGTATTCCGGTGGCGTACCCGACCCCTTGCCGAGAAGCATCTCGCCCTCCGCAGCGACACCCGCCAACTCGACTATCGACACATTGCGATCCGGTGAGCCGTTCACATGAGCGGCTCCATCGGCCAAGACAATGTCACCGGCTGCCGCTTCGAGCTGGTCGGCGGCGAGTTCACGGAGTTGGGCAGCGACCTCACGCGCACCCTCGATCACTGCCCGTCCGTTGTTGAGCAGGGTCTGTGAGCCGGTGGCGCCTGTGTCATAGGGCGCGGCGCTGGTGTCTTGGTAGACAAGCTCAAAGTCCTCTGGCTGCATGCCGAGTTCGTCGGCCACGAGGTAGCGAAGGGTCATGACAGAGCCGGTGCCACACTCTTGTGCACCGGTGATGATTTGGCCCGAACCGTCGGCGTCGACCTTGATATAGGCCCCCGATGGCCCCGGAAAACTCGGCCACCAGCCGACGGCCACGCCCACAGCCTCATTCTCGGGCAGCGTCGACCCATAGGCCGAGTTGCCGACCGCTGTCTCGAGACAACGGCGCAATCCGACTTCGCCGTACACCTGAGCCGCTGGGCCTTCGAGGCCTTCGTCCACAGTGTTCTTGCGTCGGAAGTCGACCGGATCCATCCCGATCGTCTGAGCAATCTCATCGGTGTGGGACTCAAGCGCCCAGCAGGCCTGCGGCGCGGTTGGGGCCCGCACCGAACCGGACGGCTGGTGGTTGGTGTAGACAAGTGACGATTCGACGAAGACGTTCGGCGCCACATAGGGGCCTGCAACATGCATGGCAGCGAGCTGCGGGAAGAATGCTGCATCGGCGGTGTAGGCACCATTATCGATGGCAATCCAACCCTTGCGGGCGGTGATGGTCCCATCGTTCTTCACACCCGTCGTGATGTCGACGATCATGCCCTCTCTGCGACGGTCAGGCGCGAGGAACTCCTCTCGGCGTGAGAAGACGAGCTTCACCGGACGTTTCGCAGCCCGGGCCAATGCTGCAATGTGGGCCTCGAAGTGGAACCCACACTTGCCACCGAAGCCACCACCGAGGTGCGGAACGATGATGCGGACGCGACTGGCCGGCATCTCCAGTGTCTCGCATACGCCGTTACGAGCGTCGAAGGGAACCTGAGTCGACGTCCAGATCGTGACCTTGTTGCCTTCCCACTGAGCGACGACCGCTCTGGGCTCGATGGGAAGCGCATGACAGGCATCGGCCACATAACGACTGGTGACGACGTGATCGGCATCGGCCAGGCCAGCCTCTACATCGCCCTTTTCGATCGAGGAGAACGACGCCACGTTTGGCCGCTGCACGGTGTCACCCGACACGTCGTACGACTGCCATTCCTCATGCACGATCGGTGAGCCCTCAGCGATGGCGTCCTCGAGATCGTCGACGATCGGCAGCTCGTCGTATTCGAACACGATCGAGTCGATGGCCGCCTGCGCAGTGGCGGCATCCACGGCGGCCACCGCCGCCACGATCTCACCTTCGAACCGCACCACATCGTTCACAAACAGCGTCCGGTCGGGTACTACGGGCGAGTACCGCACATCGGGTACATCATCAGCGGTGAGCACCGCAAGCACCCCAGGCACGGCCTTCGCAGCCGAGACGTCGATCTTTGTCACACGGGCGTGGGCGACATCGGCGTAGCGGAACTTTGCCACGAGTTGACCCGTCAACGTCATATCTGCGGTGTAGCGACCGCTACCCGTCACCTTGTCAGGCCCGTCGGCGCGCACGAACTTCGGAGCTTCAGTGAGACTCATACCCCGTCAACGTAGTTCAATCCACAGCAGGGCCTCTACAACTAGATGCCATCGATGCAGCGCTGCACGTGGGGCATGAACCAGCCCGCGTAGCGCTCTTGGACTTCGGGGAGTTGCCAGTCGTCATTGGTGACAACGCCTCGGCAAAAAGTAGACCCGCACGCGCACTCAAGGCGGTAGGGGGCCAATCGGGCTGTGGCGTAGTCGTGGCACAGTTCGTCGCCTGCTGCGATGTCGCGCATTGCCACATAGGTGACATTGCCAACGAATCCGACGTTGGCATCGCACGAGTGATTGATGTGGATAGTCATGTCGTCGTATTCGTCGGCATGACGGGGAGAGAGAAACATGTTGTCGTCGATCTGCAACGAGAAGTCGCCGAGCTCCGCGGTCAGCCGTTGGACCTCGTCGAAGTCAACGATGTGGCCGACCTTTACTGCTACCCGCTCACCCGCAGCGATCGATTCGGCGGCGAACACGGCCAGACCGCCCAGATGGCTCTCACGGATTTCGACGTTCGGTGATCGCCAGACCTTCACTGATTCCATCGCTGCAGTATGCCAGTTGTGTCATTCAGGAGCTGATCAGGCAAGCTTCCAGTCAGATGACTGACACCCTGCCCGATACCGACGTTGTCGCCATCCGGAATCGAACTCGCTGGGTGCTGATCTTCTCGGTATTCCCCGCCGGCATGGGCATGACCGCCACCTTCGCGGCCACAAGCCTCGCCGCGAAGGAAATGACCGGCAACGACGCCTTGGCCACGCTGGCCGCCACGATGACGGCCATCGGCGGTGCCGTCGCCGCGCTTCCGCTGGGCGCCCACATGGCCGACCACGGCCGACGGTCGGGCCTCGTTCGCGCGTGGTCCGTGGGCATCGTCGGCGCGGCGCTTGCATTCATCTCGGTGTTGACCCAGTTCTACCCGTTGCTCCTCGTTGGCGTCCTCTTTGTTGGCGTTGGCCAGGGAGCGAGCCTTGCTGCTCGCTACGCCGCCGCCGACCTTGCCGAATCCATGCATCGCGCTCGCGACATCGGCATCGTGATGTGGGCCAGTTCGATCGGCTCGGTGCTCGGTCCGACCATCGCCCTCGGTGGTGCCGGCTGGGTGGCCATCAATGTCCTCGAAAT
>JABIQM010000251.1 GCA_018699415.1 Acidimicrobiaceae bacterium | reverse complement strand
TCCATCAAAATCATGACGACGTTTGGCGTGCCCGCCGGCGGAAGCGACGGCTCAGGCCACCACGGCTCGGACTCTTCTACCGTGCGGCCAATCGTCCCCTGGAATGCTTCTGTCCCATGCGTCATATGACAAGGGTAAACGAACCACCAGCATGCACCGACGACACGCTGGGTCGTACCCCGGCGCGTCGTCATCAGCGGAACTCGTCGTCAGCGAAACTCGACGCCGTCGTCGCGATCGTCGTAATAACCCGAGTGGACATACATGGCGGCAAGGCCAGAATCGCGCAGCATGACGATGTTGCGGGGATCATCGTCAAGGGCAAGCTCAATATCAGCGCCAGCCTCCTGCAGTAGTTCAAGCTGCTCGCGCTTCCACTCAGTCGATGGGCCGCCTTGACGATGGCCCCGCAAGATCAACCAATCGTGACGAACGTCATTCGCCGATAGCCACGCCACAGTCTTCTCCCGGGTCTCATGAATCCGGGCGGTGAGAATCACAACACAAAAGTCATCGCTGATCGAACCAACGAGACGGTGACCCGGTTCGATCACGGGGTCATCGACACACGCATTGAAGAAACCGTCCCAGTCCTTGTCTGAGAACCGCTCCGCCGCCAGAAAGTGCTGCCGGTGACTGGCGTCAGCAATCACCCCGTCGAGGTCGAACACGATCGTTCGCCCACCGATGGGGCGGCCGCCGTTTGAGGTCCAATGATTGGGGTGAGCCACTCAGTCTTCCTCCGAGTTGGCTGCACCTTCGCGGATCGCGGCAACCACTCCCGGGTCAGCCAGTGTGGTGGTGTCACCCAGCTCGTGGCCGTCGGCCACATCGCGCAGAAGGCGGCGCATGATCTTGCCCGATCGGGTCTTGGGCAGATCTGGCACCAGGAAGACGGCTCGTGGCCGAGCTGTCGGGCCGAGCTTCTTGGAGACGTGTTGACGGATCTCTTCTCGAAGTTCCTCACTGGCCTCAGCGGACCCCATCAGGATCACGTATCCAACGATCGCCTGACCGGTGACGGCGTCGGTCGCCCCAACGACGGCTGCCTCAGCAACTGCGGGGTGATCGACGAGCGCTGACTCGATCTCGGCGGTTGAAATTCGATGCCCGGACACGTTCATCACATCGTCGACGCGACCCAGCAGCCAGAGATAGCCATCGGCATCTAGCCGAGCACCATCGCCCGCGAAGTACTTGCCCTCATACGTCGACCAATAGGTCTTCATATATCGCTCGGGGTCTCCCCAGATACCACGGAGCATCCCGGGCCACGGCTTCGTCAACGTCAGATAGCCGCCGCCTTCCGCCACCGGGTTGCCGGCGTCATCAACGACCGCGGCGAAGACGCCAGGGATGGCCTGCGTCGCCGAGCCAGGCTTGGTGGTGGTGACACCGGGTAACGGGGTGATCATGTTGCCGCCGGTCTCGGTCTGCCACCAGGTGTCAACAATCGGGCAGCCTTCGGCGCCAATGTGCTCGTGATACCACATCCAGGCTTCAGGATTGATCGGCTCGCCAACTGTGCCAAGAAGCTTCAACGACGACAGATCACGAGCGGCAGGCCATTCGGGCCCCCATTTCATGAACGTGCGGATCGCGGTGGGAGCCGTGTACAACTGGGTGACGCCGTAACGCTCGATGATGTCCCAGAGTCGGTCCTTCTTCCATCCGGCGCGATCACCCGAGCGCTCCTCAACACGCGGCGTGTCGGGCGTGCCCTCGTACATCACCGACGTGCACCCGTTGGCGAGGGGCCCGTAGACGATGTAGCTGTGGCCGGTGACCCAACCGATGTCGGCGGCACACCAATAGACGTCGGTCTCGGGCTTCAGGTCGAAGACGTACTTATGGGTGAACGCCACCTGGGTGAGGTAGCCACCCGTGGTGTGCATGATGCCCTTGGGCTTTGCGGTGGTCCCCGACGTATACAGGATGTAGAGCAGCTGCTCAGAGTCCATGGGCTCAGCGGGGCAGTCAGCGGACGCACCGGCCATGAGGTCGTGCCACCAGTGGTCACGGCCCGCCACCATCTCCGGATTGGTGTCACAGCGGTTGACAACAACCACGTTCTCAACCGACGGCGCGCCTGCGGACAGCGCGGCATCGACGTTGGGTTTGAGGGCCGATGGTTCACCGCGGCGATAGCCGGCGTCGGCGGTGATGATCAGCTTGGCCTCGGCATCCTCACAACGATCGGTGATCGAATCGGGTGAGAAACCACCAAAGATCACCGAGTGGGCGACTCCGATACGGGTGCAGGCGAGCATGGCGATCGGAAGCTCGATCACCATCGGCATGTAGATGGCGACTCGATCGCCCTTCTCGAGGTCGAGGCTCTTGAGCACGTTGGCGAACTTGGAGACCTCCGTGAGGAGATCGGAATAGGTGAGCGTGAGCGTGTCGCCCGGCTCGCCCTCCCAGTGAAACGCAACCTTGTCGCCTTGGCCGGCCTCCACATGACGGTCGAGGCAGTTGTACGACAGGTTGAGTTCGCCGCCGACGAACCACTTCGAATACGGCAGCTGCCACTCCAGGGTCTTATCGAAGTCTTTCGACCAGGTCAGCAGTTCTCGGGCCTGCCTCGCCCAAAACGCCTCATAGTCAGCGTCAGCTTCGTCGTAGAGCGAACGATCGCTGGCATTTGCCTGTGCCACAAATTCCGCCGACGGAGGGAACCGTCGGTCTTCGCTCTCGTAGATCTCAATATTGCCTTCGGACATGACTGCATTCCTTCGTCGAACGGCTGGAGCCCGACAATAGCCAACACCACCGCTCCAACAAGAGGTCCGGGAAACTGCCCGTGTGTCCACGCCGTTCGACACCCCGGCTGGCCCGCCCCAACTCGACCTCCTCACCGAAATCCGCGACAGTCTCGCCACAGCCTGATCCGAGACCGGAGTCCGTCCAGCAAGGTGGGGTGTGGGTTACCCGACGAGGACGGTTTCGGTGCGAGATCTGCGCTGTTTGTGGCCAGAGGCCGCGCTGTAGGGAATGCTGTGCCTATGCCGGATGCTGCACGTTATGAACGCGACGGTCACGTCGCCACAATCACCTACAACCGCCCCGACGCGTTGAACGCCGTGAACGGTGCCATGCGAACCGCTCTCGACGCCGCCTGGACCGAATTTCGCGAAGACGACGAGGCGTGGGTGGCGATTGTGACCGGCGCCGGACGAGCGTTCTGCGCGGGCGCCGACCTACGAGACGGTGCCGGATCCACGGGCACATGGCCCGGCTCGTTTTGGGAGTGGCCGACGATCTCCACGTTCGAATCCGGCATGGAGATTTGGAAGCCAACAATCGCTGCCGTCAACGGCCCCTGCATCGGCTACGGGCTCACCGCTGTACTGGCCTGTGACTTCGTACTCGCCAGCGACCGAGCAACGTTTGCCTATCCCGAGGTCCGGATCGGGGCTTCAACCGTGGTCGGCTCGCTGCGATTACCCGACCACGTCTCGATGTCCGACGCGCTCGAACTGCTCCTCACCGGTGATCCGATCGACGCCGATCACGCCAAGGAGATTGGCCTGGCCTGGCGGGTGCACGCCCACGACGATCTGCTCACCGAAGCACGGGTGTTGGCCGATCGTCTTTGCCAGGGTTCTCCTCTTGCGGTGCGAGCCACCAACGAAATGGCCCGACGAGGACGCAAGATGCCCTGGAGCGACTCGGTCCGCATGGGCGAAACGATGCGTCGCCTGGTGAGCGCTACCGACGACGCCAAGGAAGGTCGCGCCGCGTGGGCGGACAAGCGCGACCCCGAATGGAACGGTCGCTAGTCGCTCTGGAACCAGTTCCTGATGTGTCGCTCTCGCCACTGCCACCAGCCTCAACGCTCAACTGGAGGTTTTGCACCGCATATTTTCCCAGCTCCACCCCTGTCGGGCCGGTAGAGAACCATCGACTGCCTGGTCATGGTCGCGCCCTAATCAGACCGAGATACTGGCCCTGACCGTGGACCACCGAATTCTGGTCCGGAGCACGCAGAAAGGGGCCGAGTTGCGTAGGGTCGGAGTGTTCGCGAGCATCGCGGACGCAACAGAGGATCACCAATCTTGTCCGGCAACGCCAACTACCGCTTCGATGATGTCGCGATCGTCTCCGTCGAGGCGTGCGACGCCCCCGAGATCGTGACGTCCGCCCAGATCGACAAGCGTCTCGCCCCATTTTACGAGCGAACCGGCGCCACGCCGGGACTACTCGAATCTCTCGCCGGTATCACCCAGCGTCGCCAATGGCCCGAGGGTGTGTCGTTCATGGAAGCCGCCGCAATGGCGGGAGAAAAAGCAATCGCCTCGTCGGGCGTTGATCGGAGCCGTATCGGACTCGTCGCCGACTCAAGTGTCTGCCGCGAACGACTCGAGCCGTCCAGCGCGGTGACGGTGCACGACATCCTCGGTCTGCCGTCGACCTGCATGAACTTCGACATCTCGAACGCCTGTCTTGGCTTCCTCAACGGCATCCAGATCGCTGGTTCGATGATCGAATCCGGACAGATCGACTACGCCCTGATCGTCGACGGTGAGGGCACGCGCCAGATCCACGAGACGACGATCCAGAAGCTGCTGAAACCCGACGCCACGATCGACGACCTTTTCGAGAACTTCGCGACCTTCACGCTCGGTTCGGGTTCCGCAGCGATGGTGATTGGTCGCCATTCCGAGAATCCGGGCAGCCACCGGGTCCATGGCGGCTTCTTCCGTGCGGCATCGACCCACCACGAGTTGTGTGTCGGCTCGCTGGACGGCATGCGCACCGACACTCGCAAGCTGCTCGAGGCGGGCACCGAAGTCGCCAAGCTGGCGTGGGACGATGCAGGCGACAAGTCCGGCTGGTTCGACATGCAGGTCTACATTCTCCACCAGGTGTCACAGGTGCACACGCAGGCCATGATCGACACCCTCGGCATCGACGGCGACCGAGTGCCACGGAGCTTTCCCGAGTACGGCAACATCGGCCCGGCCGCCATCCCAGTCACTCTCGCCGGCGTGCAGGACTCGCTCAAACCCGGCGACGGGGTGATGTTCCAGGGCATGGGTTCAGGCATCAACGCTGCCCTCGTCGAGATCGAGTGGTGACTGCTGCGTCGCAGGCGGCCAACCCGCATCCACCGGCGGACCTCGATGGCTGGGATCCCGCCTGGTCGCGTTTCGTCGAAGCAAGCGATCACACCGGCCGGACCCGACGCTGGCACGTGCTCGATACCGGGCCCAACGACGCCCGTCTGACCGTGCTCGCCATCCACGGCAATCCAACGTGGTCATACATCTGGCGGCACCTCGCCGCAGCGGTGCCCGAAGACGTTCGCGTCATCGCCCCAGATCAACTCGACATGGGCTTCTCGGAACGATCGGGCGAGTTCCGGCGACTTGCCGATCGGATCGACGATCTGGCCGGATTAACCGAGGTGCTCGATCTGCGTGGTGATGTGGTGGTCATCGCCCATGACTGGGGGGGTCCGGTCTCGCTCGGCTGGCTCCAGCGCGCCCACGCCACCGACGGTCCGATCGACATCGTCGGTTTAGTGCTCACGAACACCAGCGTCCACCAGCCGTCCCACTCCACTGCACCGACCCTGATCCGCAACGCTCGCCGGCCGCTGGTGCTCAAGCGGATCGCCGTAGACACAACTGCGTTCCTCCGAGGCATGTTCGAGCTCTCGAACCCTCGCACGCCCACCGAGGCCCGGCGGGGGTTCCTCGCCCCCTACGCCACACCTGAGCGGCGCAAGGCGATCGCCGAGTTCGTCGAGGACATTCCGCTGGAGGACGATCACCCCACAGCCCCGACCCTCGACGCAATCGCCGAAGGGCTCCGCGACCTCCAGGACCTCCCCACACTGCTCGTCTGGGGGGCCGGCGACCGAGTGTTCTCCGACATCTACTTGCACGATCTCGAAGCCCGACTCCCCCAGGCCCAGGTCCACCGGCATCCAACGGCCGGCCATCTCGTGTCCGAAGACTTCGACGTCGCATCCATCGTCGTCGACTGGCTCGACCAGCTCGAATCGGACAATGAGCCCCGCACTCCGGTCAAGGCGGAAGCGACCGACCTCACCGCGGCGCTCCGGGATCCAGCGCTCGCCGAGCGGGTCGCCTTGCACGAGATCGGTACCGGTCGACAAATCACCTTCGCCACGCTCAATGCCCTGGTGCAGGCGACCGCCGAGGGCCTCCTGAGCGTCGCCGGCGTCAAACCCGGGGAGCGGGTCGCGCTCATGGTCCCACCGGGCATCGATCTGACCGTCGCCCTCTACGCGTGCTGGCGACTGGGAGCGGTCCCGGTCCTCGTCGACGCCGGCCTCGGGCCTCGACAGATCAGCGCTGCGATGCGAGTCGCCAATCCCGACCACCTGATCGGCATTCCCCGCGCCCTCACTGCCGCTCGCGCCCTTCGTTGGCGTGGCCGCCGCATGTCGGTCAACCCCTTGCCCCGCTCCACCCGACGACTTCTCGACGTCAAACACGACCTCTCGACCCTCCAAGTCCAACGCACCGCAACGACCCTGCCGACGATCGATCCCGAAGCGGAAGCGGCGGTCGTTTTCACGTCGGGAGCCACCGGCCCCTCGAAGGGCGTGCGATACAGCGCCGAACGCATCCACGCGCAAATCCGAACACTCGTCGAACTCTACGACATCGGGCCTGGAGACTCCCTGGTCGCAGCGTTCGCCCCCTTCGCGTTGTACGGGCCGGCGATGGGGATCACTTCGACTGTTCCGGACATGGACGTCTCATCTCCCGGGACCCTCACGGCGACCTCTCTCCTCGACGCAGTCAACGCCGTCGATGCGTCACTGGTGTTCGCCTCTCCCGCCGCAATCCTGAGCGTGTTGGAGAGCCAGGCCGACCTCGCCGGCCGGTCTCGCTCCGGCTTTGAACGGGTCCGCCTCCTCCTATCGGCGGGCGCCCCGGTGCCGACGCCGGCGCTGCGTCGCATGGTCGCCGAGGTAGTCCCCAACGCCTCTGCGTCCACGCCCTACGGCATGACGGAATGCCTTCCGGTCGCAAGCATCGATCTCGCCACCCTCGAGTCGCTCGACGACCCCCATGCCCGGTTCGGTGTGTGCGTCGGGCACCCTGCAGCCGGCGTCGAAGTCGTGGTCGACCCACTCGATGCACACGGCGATCCGAGCGGCAAGCCGTCAACGTCCGTCGACACCCTCGGGGAGATCTGGGTTCGGGCACCGCACATGCGGCTCGGCTACGACCGCCTGTGGCACACAACCCACACGGCGTCGCCGGGCGACGGCTGGCACGCCACCGGCGACCTCGGCGCACTCGACGCCTCGGGTCGGCTCTGGATCGGCGGTCGCACGGGCCACGCGATCCGCGCTGCTCGGGGGCCTGTCGCTCCGGCCCCGATCGAGGCCGCCGTCGACCAACTCGACGCGGTTCGGCGATCAGCCGCAGTGGGCGTCGGGCCGGCCGGAGCACAGGTCGTCGTCGTCATCGCCGAGACCGTCGATGCCGGCCGCCGCCCCCGCCAGGCCAATCTCGCCCGCATCGATCTGGTGCGCAACGCCGTCGCCGACCGGACCGGACTCGACGTCGCCGCCGTCTTCGAGGTCGGATCACTCCCCGTCGATCGCCGTCACAACTCCAAGATCGACCGCTCGCGCCTCGCCGACTGGGCCGCCGGCATCCTCGCGGGCGGTCCGGTGCGATCGCCGTGAGAATGCTCGTCACCGGCGCCACGAGCCTGCTCGGCCACCACACGGTCACAGCGTTACTCGCGGCGAGCCACGAGGTCGTGGTCCTGCAGCGTTCGCCGTGCGGGATCGACGGCGTGACCGAGCACCTCGGTTCGATTGCCGACCGGGAGGTGGTCGACCAGGCGATGGTCGGTGTGGACCAGGTGATCCACCTCGCCGCCAAAGTCGATCCAATCGGCGAGTGGGCGGACTTCGAGTCGATCAACGTCAATGGTGCGACCAAGGTACGCGATGCGGCCGAGCGCGCCGGCGTGTCACGCTTCGTGTACGTGTCGAGTCCGTCCGTCGCCCACGACGGATCCTCGATCAGCGGGGCCGGTGCGATGCCTGCCGACCCTGGCCGAGCGAAGGGATTTTATTCCATCTCCAAGGCAATGGCGGAGCAAACATTGCTCGCCGCGTCGACGACAGACCTAGCGGTGATAGCCATCCGACCCCACCTGGTGATCGGGCCAGGCGACACGCAACTCATCGGCCGGATCTTGGACCGGGCGACGGCAGGACGGATGCCGCTGATCGGTTCGGGCCTCTCGCTAGTCGACACCACCTGGGTCGACAACGCCGCCGACGCACTCGTCGCAGCGCTTCGGGCTGGACCCGAGATCGCCGGACGAGCGTTCGTAGTCTCCAATGGCGAGCCACGCACCGTCCACGAACTGATCGACCGGATCACAACGGCCGCCGGCATCACCTGGTCGCCCCGTCACATTCCCGCTCGGGCTGCCGTGGCTGGCGGAGCCCTCGCCGAAGGCGTCTGGCAGCGCACCCGACGCGACGGAGAGCCACCGATGACGGCCTTCGGGGCCGAGCAACTCTCGACGGCGCACTGGTTCGATCAGCGTGAAACAATCTCGGCGCTGGGGTGGACCCCGACGGTCAC
>JABIQM010000277.1 GCA_018699415.1 Acidimicrobiaceae bacterium | reverse complement strand
GCAAGAGCCAGGGCACCGAGTTCAAGTACGAGTCGCGCTGGTTGGCGACGAACCGGAAATCGTTCCTCTTCAACAACCAGACCCGCGACAACATGTTCTTCACGCTGGTGAGCGGTGGAGGCATCGCAGCGCTCTACGAGGCGATCATGTTCCGCCTCTACGCCACCGAGTCAATCCCGCAACTCGAGTCGCTCTGGGCGGTCGCAGCGATGACATTTGCCGTGTTCTGGATGGAAGCGGTGCACTTCTATCTCAATCATCGACTCCTGCACCTCGACCCGCTGTATGGCTGGTTCCATGCGCTGCATCACCGCAACGTGAACACCGGCCCGTGGTCGGGAATCTCGATGCATCCCGGCGAGCACGTCCTCTATCTGTCGTTGCTGTTCGTGTTCCTGCTGTTGCCCGGCTCGCCGTTCATCATCACGTTCTGCAGCGTGTACCTGATGATCTCGCCGTCGCCCTCGCATTCGGGTTTCGACCGTTTCAAGATGACGGAAGGCACGAACTTCCACGGGGGCGACTACTTCCACAACCTGCACCACCGGTACTTCGAGGTGAACTACGGGATGTTGCTGCTGCCGCTCGACAAATGGTTCGGCACCTTCCACGACGGCAGCATGGAAGCCCATGAAGAAATGAAGAGCCGCCGCCGAGCAAGCGCCGAAGCGGGCGACACCGAAGCGGTCATCGGAGGAGACAGCACATGAAGCGCATGTACGACTTCGGTCGAGCGCCGGCCAAACGCGACTACACCGTCAAGGACCTGAAAGACCTGAAGGGGTCGGGCACGGTTCTGTCGATGAGCAACCCGGCGAATGAGGCCGAGCTGCGTGCGTGCCTCGAAGCCGAGATCGACCTGCTCACGGTGTGGGCCGAACAACTCGACGAGTGCCGCCGGATCGCACCAACCCAGTTCATGGGGATCGGCTCGACATGGGCGCAATTCGGAACGGCCGACGAGATTCTCTCGCACGCCGTCGACCTCATGGGCCGCGGCGCCGACATGTACTACACGATCCGTTCGTACGAGGTCATCGAGCGCCTTGCCAACGAAGGGATACCTGTCCAATCCCACATCGGGTTGATCCCGACCTTCAGCCACCACGCCGGCGGATTGCGTGCCTATGGGCGCACTGCCGACGAAGCGATGGAGATCTGGAAGACGATGCGGCGCCTCGAAGACGCCGGCTGTTTCGCCGTCGAGGTCGAATGCATCGCCGAGGAGTTCCTCACCGCCGTCAACGACAAGACCTCGCTGGTGACGTGCTCGCTCGGTTCCGGCCGTGGCGGAGACGTCGTGTTCTCGTTCGTCGCCGATGCCTGCGGCGAACCGTCGGAGGAAGCCCGGCCACCAAAGCACGCGTACGCCTGGGGTGACGTCGGCCGTCTTCACAAGCAGATCCACGAAGAGCGGGTCGCTGCGATGAGTCAGTTCCACGCCGAGACCCGCGCCGGCAACTTTCCCTACGACTCGACCAACATCTCCATGCTCGAGGGTGAACACGACAAGTTCCTCGAAGCGTTGGACAACGTGTAGCCGCCACACCGAAGGAGAATCGATGTCACTCACAGACACTTCGACACCGCTGTCGGACGAGTCCCGACAGCAGGTTCGCGTCGATCTGGCCGCCGCGTTCCGGTGGACCGCGCGCATGAACATGCACGAGGGCATCTCGAACCACTTCAGCTATGTCGTTGCCGACGATCCATGCACGTTCCTCGTCAACCCGTACGGCAAACACTTCTCGAAGATGCGGGCCAGCGACCTCATCACGGTGGATGCCGCCGACCGGGCCGAACTCGACCGCGACGACGTCGATCAGACCGCCTGGTCGATTCATGGTGCGATTCACCGAGCGGTGCCCGAAGCTCGCTGCATCATGCATGTGCACTCCAAGTACGCGACAGCTCTCGCGAGCTTGCGGGACAAGACGCTGCCGGCGATCGACCAGAACACCGCCCGCTTCTTCGAGCGCGTCGCGATCGACGAGCGATACGACGGCATGGGAGTCGGCGATGAAGCCACGAGGCTCGCGACCGAGCTCGATGGCAAGCCGATCGTGTTGATGGGCAATCACGGCTTCATGGCGATCGCCCCAACCGTTGCCGAAGCGTTCGATGAGATGTACTTCTTCGAACGGGCCGCCGAGACCTACATCACCGCCCTCTCGACGGGGCGTGAACTCCACGTGCTGCGCGACGAAGTCGCCCGCAAGACGGCTCGGCAATGGGAGTACTACGCCTCGTCGGCTGACCGGCACCTCGCCGCCCTCAAAGAGATCCTCGACGAAGAAGAACCCGAGTACTCCCACTGAGTCGGGCTACGGCTGTTGGCCGCTCTGACTCGCTACGGCTGTTGTCCGTAGTCCTGCCAGGGCCGGTCGCGGTCGGCGATGACGTCGCGTAGGCCTCGCTGGTTGATGTCTTCGGTCCATTGGAGGGCTTCTTCGGTGTGGCGGGCGATGCCGTCGAAGAAGGTGCCGAGCATTTGGGTGGTGCGCAGGCCCATGTTCTCGTAGGCCTGGTTGATGAGGAGCTTGTTGAGGGCGAGCTGGTTGGCGGGGATGGTCGCGAGGCGGCGGGCTTCGGCTTCGGCGGCGGTGGACAGCTGGTCGGCGGGGTGGGTTTCGCTGACGAGTCCGATGCGGTGGGCGGTGGGGGCGTCGATGGCGCGGCCGGTGAGCAGGTATTGCTTTGCGTGTTCGAGGCCGAGTCGGTGGATCCACATCATTGTGGTGGGGAGGCCGTAGATGCGGCTGGGGGCGTAGCCGATGTGGGCGTCGTCGGCCATGAAGAGCAGGTCGGCGCACATGACGAGGTCGGTGGCGCCGCCGATGGCCCAGCCTGCGATCTCGGCGATGACGGGCTTGGGGCATTCCCACAGCGACATGAACCGGCGCACGTTGTGGTTCATGAACTGGTAGTCGCGCACGGGGTCCCAGCTGCCAGGTCGGGGTTCTGGGCCGGGCGCGTCGTAGGGGGTTTCCCAGGCGTCGGGCTGGGTTGGTCCGGAGAACTCCTCGATGGAGCTGAGGTCGTAGCCGGCGGTTAGGCTGGCGCCGGCGCCACGTAGCACGATCGCGCCCACGTCGGCCGACGCGGTCGCTGCGGCGATGGCGTCGGCGACGCCTTGGACCAGGTCGGTGGTGAGAGCGTTGAGCTTGTCGGGCCG
>JABIQM010000308.1 GCA_018699415.1 Acidimicrobiaceae bacterium | reverse complement strand
TCGAGGCGGAACGCCTGGGTGTCGATTCCGTATGGGTCCCCGAGTTCTGGGGCTACGACGCTTTGGCCCCCATCGCCGCAGCCGCCGCAGTAACTGACCGCATCCGTTTGGCTTCGGGGATCGTCCAACTCGGCACTCGCACCCCTGCGATGCTCGCCATGACAGCGCTGTCTCTGCAACGAATCAGCGAGGGGCGCTTTATTCTTGGGCTTGGCACCAGCGGACCCCAGGTCATGGAGGGCTGGCACGGCGTGCCCTTCTCTAAGCCGATGACCAGGACTCGGGAGACAATCGAGATCATCCGCATGGTCATGAGTGGCGAACGTCTCCGATACGACGGCGACGTCTACCAACTCCCTCTGGCTGATGGGCAGGGTCGGGCCCTTCGTTGCGCTGCTCCCCCAGTCGAGGTCCCGATCTATATCGCGTCGCTCGGCCCAAAGAACCTCCATCTCACCGGCGAGCTGGCACAGGGTTGGATCGGAAACTCATTCTTCTGCCAGACCGCTGACACCTTCTTCGACTCGCTTCGCTCAGGGGCCACCTCAGCCGGTCGCTCGTTCGGCGAACTCGATCTCACAGTCTCCGTGGGCGTTGAGATCACCGACGATGTCGAGGAAGCAGGCCGCCGCCATGCCGAGGGTTTCGCTTTCACCTTCGGGGCCATGGGTTCAGCGTCCACAAACTTCTACAACGACGCCTTCACCCGCCAAGGCTGGGGCGATGCAGTGGCCGAGGTCCAACGGCTCTGGTTGGCCGGGGACCGCGAGGCGGCCGCTGCTGCAGTACCAACCGAGATCGGCCTTCAGCAGAATCTGATCGGCCCACCTCACGAGGTGAAGCGGCGCCTCCGGGAATACCGGGATTGCGGTGTCACTACGCTTCGCCTCGCGCCAGCCGGTGACACGCTCGATGAACGCCTCGACAGCCTGGGCCAACTCATGGATCTCGTCGCCACCGTCAACGCCGAACCAATCATCGCACCGCAATAAAGGAAACCCATGAAGGCTCTTCTCTCCATCGAACTCGGCGGGCCTGACACGCTCGTGTTGTCCGACATCGACGCGCCAACCGCTGGCCCTGGCGAACTGCTGATCGAGGTTCACGCTGCATCCGTGAACTATCCCGATGTGCTGATCATCGAGGATCTGTACCAGGTCAAACCGGCGCGCCCGTTTGCCCCTGGGGCCGAAGTCGCCGGGGTCGTTACTGCGGTCGGCGACGGAGTCACCACGTTCACTCCCGGCGATCGAGTGCTGGCTGCGCCGGGGCACGGCGGCATGGTCGAACAGATCTCGGTCGACGCGGCCGGATGCCACAAGATCCCCGACGACATGCCGTACGACGAGGCAGCCTCGTTCCTGTTGACGTATGGCACGAGCCACTACGCGCTCCGCAGCCGAGCGCTCGCTCGTGAAGGCGAGTCACTGTTTATCCTCGGCGCTGCTGGGGGCGTTGGACTCGCCGCTGTTCAACTCGGCAAGGCGATGGGCCTCACCGTCATTGCCGGTTGTTCCAGCCAGGAGAAGGTCGATCTCTGCATGGCCAACGGCGCCGATGCCGGCATCGTCTATCCGCCAGGACCCCTCGACCGCACGCAACAAAAGGAACTGTCGAGTGAGATCAAGACGGCCGGAGGCGGTGGCGTAGACATTGTCTACGACGCGGTGGGCGGCAGCTACGCGGAGCCGGCGATCCGTGCCCTGAACTGGGAGGGGCGATTCCTGGTGATCGGCTTCCCTGCTGGCATTCCATCCATCCCCCTCAACCTTGCCCTACTCAAGTCATGCCAAATCGTGGGCGTGTTCTGGGGCGCCTTCGTGTTCACCCAGCCCGACGCCCATCAGACAAACGTTGACGAGTTGTTTTCCATGTATTCGGCAAACCAGATCAAGCCCCACGTGACCAGCCGCTATTCTCTCGCCGACGGTGCCGCGGCGATCCGCGAACTCGCTGAGCGTCGGGCCAAGGGCAAGGTCATCGTTGACGTCCGATAGCGAAAGCGCTCTACCTCGCCAGTGATCAGTCCTCGAAGCCGACATAGGTGACAACGCTGTCATTGGAAGCCCGACGCGACTTCACATCGTTGGCAACGAACCGGGCGTCGGGATACCCCATGGCCACGCAAGTCATGATCACCTCGTCTTCGGGGATGTTGCCGTGTTCACGGACCACCGATGACTGCATGATTCCCTGGCCGTTGATCACCGTTCCGAGACCTCGGTCACAGGCAGCCAGCACGAGGCCATAGGTGGCCATGCCCACGTCAAAGTGGGCGACCGTGTCGTCGGCGAGTTCCTTGTCCATCGTGACCACGATCGACACCGGTGCATCAAACTGCCGGAACCCGCGCATCACCCAGTCCTGACGACGTTCCTTGTCGTCACGCTGAATCCCCATCGCCTCGAAGAGTTGAACGGCGATCTCAACCTGTCGATCTCGGTGGATGCCCTCGTAACCATGTCCCATCTTGATCTCACGATCGACACCGGCACCCGCCATCATCCGTTCGCTGTTGCCCTCGCGAATGAGTTCGAGAGGAGCACCCGTGATCACATGGAAGTGCCAGGGCTGCGTGTTCATCGAAGACGGCGCTCCCTTGGCCACTGTGATGATCTCGTCGATCACTTCCTTGGGCACCTGCGTCTTCTGGTAGCCGCGAATACTGCGGCGCTCGCCAACCAACGTCTCGTAATCCATCAGCACAATTCAGCACATCTGAGAACGAACGACTAGTTGGGCAGCCGACGATCGACTTGGTCTGAAACTTGGACGGTCCCTAACCTCGGCTCATGCGTCTAGGTCTAAGCACTGGTTATTGGGGTTCAGGTCCGCCTTCCGGGGTCGTTGAGGCGATCGAGGTGGCCGACCGACTCGGGTTCGAACACATCTGGACTGCTGAGGCCTACGGCAGTGACGCCCTCACACCACTGGCATGGTGGGGCGCCAGTACCCAGAACGTAAAGCTCGGCACGTCGATCATGCAGATGTCGGCCCGCACGCCTGCTGCCACCGCTATGGCAGCCATGACCATGGATCACCTCAGCGGAGGTCGTTTCATCGCCGGCATCGGCGCGTCTGGACCGCAGGTCGTGGAGGGTTGGTACGGTCAGCCCTACTCTCGACCCCTCGAGCGCACGCGGGAATACGTCAACATCATGCGGCAGATCTTTGCCCGTGAGGACACCGTCGGGTTCGAAGGCAAGCACTTCCAACTCCCCTTCCCCCACGGCACCGGTCTCGGCAAACCGTTGAAGTCGACGGTGCATCCGTATCGCAAAGACATCCCCATCTATCTCGCCGCAGAGGGCCCGAAGAACGTCGCGCTATCCGCCGAGATCTGTGACGGTTGGCTTCCCCTCTTCTTTGCCCCCAAAGACAATCAGTTCTACAAGGACGCCCTCCAGTCCGGCATGGATGTCGGTGGACGCAATAACTGGGACGACTTCGAGATTGCCGCGATGTGCAGCCTTATCCCGGGTGCCGACGTCGAGGATTGCGCCAACAAAATCCGCCCGATGCTTGCGCTGTACGTAGGCGGCATGGGTGCGAAGGGAAAGAACTTTCACTTCGACGTCTTTGTTCGCATGGGCTTTGAGGCTGAGTGCGACAAGATTCAGCAGCTCTACCTGAG
>JABIQM010000126.1 GCA_018699415.1 Acidimicrobiaceae bacterium | reverse complement strand
TTCGAAGCGACACACTCAACCGGACCGATGAACATCATGGTTTCTGGTTAGAGAACCACGGTGCTCGAGTTACTTTCGAGCCGGAAAGGGCATCCTGTTAGGCGGATTCTTAGCGCCCTCGTTCTGTGCGTCACATTCGCCTCTGGGCTCGCTACAGGCCATAGGGGCGATGAGGGGCGCATGACCCGCCAACGTCAGACGAGGAGCGACAGACGGCCAGAGCGGGCGTTACGGCACTGCTACACAAGAGGGGGCTGGTTTCGCCACGTCTGTTCGAGGTCGGCCAACGCGAGGATGTCGGCGCCGGTGGCGGCGACACCGGAGCCGATACGTCTCGGGAGTTCTCCAAAGGCGGTGTCGCCGCGTTCGGCGCGTTCTACGACCGAGACGGGCAACTCTGCCTGTTCGGCGAATTCGCCCTGCCCCATGCGGGCATGGCCCCGGGCGGCCACCGCCGCCGCGCCGGAGACGGGATGTGGTGCTCCTGCTGCTCTGAGCCGCCCAGCCATTCGTTCGATCACGACGGTCGGGTCGATGGGGGTCATGCGGCAAACCATCCGTGGTCTCGAAGCTCGGCAAACGCCGGATCGGCCGTGATCACCGACCACACCCGCTTGCCGTGGCGCCGACACAGCTGGCGCACGTTGTCGGGGTTCAACCCAAACCGGGCGCCGACGGTGTGCGCCGGTGACGGATCACCCATGCCTTGTTGGATGCGATATTCCCAGTAGACGAGCTGGTCTCGTTCGGACCCGACCGAGCGGATGGCCCGATCGAGCACACCGACACGGGGATGGCGGGTGATCAGTACGGCAAGATCATCGGCAGCCAGGTCGGAGACCACACCGCCGTAGTGCCCCACCTCGCTGTCGCGATCGTCGTCGGTGTTGAGTTCGACCACCCGATGGCCGATACCGCGGGCCACGTCGGCACGAATTGCCTTGTGGGCCCAGTTCCAGGGGGCCGCGCCACCGGGCTTCCAGCCTCCGGCCCGCCGAAAGACCACATCGCACGCGTCGAGCGTCAAGCCGTCGAGTTCGTCGGCATTGCGCACGATGTCGAACCGGCCCATGCCTTCGAGGATCGACCGCACCACCCAGCGGACCTTCGGCCCGTAGGCCTCGATGAAGGCGAATAGGAAGGCGGCGTCACCTGCGGCCATGCCCGCCATGATCTCATTTATGGGGTCGTCAGATTCAGTCATTGCGTCTCCATTTCCTTTGTCGGGGAAGTCCGTGACACCCGCCGATGTCAACAGCACCCAGTATGCAAAGGGGGTGTGACAGTGGCCGGAGCGAGGTGCGGGAGCTAGCACCAGCGGGTTGTCACAGCAGCCTCGTACAGTGATTACGACTCATTCAGAGGATCTGAGGGGCCTGGCCCGACGACGATCCGCCAACCGACCCGATGGGCACGGTGGCAACGCCAGACGCGATGAGAGGAACCATCATGACCACGACACACGACCCGTTGCGAGAGGCCGTCGACCGGCTCCTTCCCGAGGAGCGGACACCGACCGAGGAACGCACCCCGACCCTAGACCGGCCAACCTCACCCGCCACCGGCCAAACCCTGTTGGGTGGAGCGTGGCAGATCGCCACTCGCCGTGCCCATCGTGGCGACTGGCTACACCCACTCGATTCGCGCTGGTGGTCGGGTTGGGAAGAGACGATCGCGGTCGGCACCATCGCCGAGATCGACTCGCTGACCACCCACCCCCACCCCGGTGTTCGCCGACTGGTGGCAACCCATCCGCAGATCTGGGGCGATATCCGCGAACAGATGGTGAACGACGAATGGCCCGAGGTACGCGCCGCGGTGCTGCGAAATCCTCGTCTCGAACCCGAGTTCGTCGACACGCTCTGTCGCGACGAAGTGGACGGTGTGGCCGTGCTCGCCGCTCGACGACGCGACGGAGCCGTCGACCCGGTCACACTCGACGGGTGTGTCGAGTGCGGACGGCGGATCCGCAACAAGGCATTCCACACATGCTCGATCCTGTGCAGCGTTATTCAACGAGACCGACGCATCGCCTCGGGCTTCTGGGTCGACGCGGTCGACGCTGACCGTCGCTACGTCAACGGCCTGCGGGTCGACTGGCCCGACAACTTCCATTGGCCGGTCGCCGACACCCTGGCAAACGGCGGCGTGCCCGGCACCGGCCCCCGCTACCGGCACACGCTCGTGTCCTTTGTGCGCGGCGTGGACGCAGCAACCATCGTCGATTTCACCGCTGTGGTGCGTGAGGCCGGCCTCAATCAGCTCCACGTCCTCGACGGCCTCGCCGCCGCCGGTCGCGAAAGCTCCGGGATCGACACGCTCAGCGATACAGCCACCAGCCTCGGCATCGAGTGGACGGCTCCCCCATCACCGAGCAGCCGAGGCTGACCGAGTCTCGGTCAATAGCTGCGTGTCGTATGGAAGTTGCCGGCGGGATCGAGCAGAAAGGCGGTGTCGCCGTTGTTGTTCCAGACCGCCGAACCGCTCACGCACCAATAGAGATCCGAGGCGGACGCGGTGCCGCATCCGCTGTGAATGGTGACGGGCTGGTTTGGCTCTATGACGAAGTCGTTCGGGAACGCGAAACGTTTCGACGCGGATTCGTCACGAAGAACCCAACCGGTCATGTCGACTGCCTCGCTACCCACGGATACCAACTTCACCCATTCCTGGTTGAGCACCTCGGTGTCATTGCCGGGAGGGTCATGCTGTATCTCCACGATCTCGATGGACACATCTGGAGGCTCGCCACAGGCGGCAGGATCCCACAGCCCCACGTTGCGATCTTGGGCTGACACCTGGGCCTCAGCAAGCTCATCGTCCCAAAGCGTGTCGGGCGGGTATGAGCGAGCGATGGCGAGACCGTCATCGACCAGCCGCGCGTTGACCGGGCCATCTGGGGTCTGCACCATTCGCAGCAGTCGCCCGTACTGATCTCGATCGGATTCGTCTGACAACAAGGTGATCTCGCCGACGTCGAGGTAGCGCTCAAGGGCCAGCCGCGCCTCGTCAGCCATGCATTCACCAGCCTCAGGGGTGTCGATACCGACCAGCCGAACCCGCTCCTCCACACCATCGATCACAACACGGAACGTGTCGCCATCAGTCACCGACACCACGGTCAGCCCAGCGCCCGGTTCGGGAGCAACAGTGCCTTCAGGCGGAGCCTCAGCAACAGTGTCTTCAGGCGGAGCCTCAGCAACAGTGTCTTCAGGCGGAGCCTCAGCAACAGGGTCTGAGCTCACGGCCGTCGTCGAAGGCGGCACCGACGACACCGAACTCGTCGCTGCAGGGATCTCCAGGTCAGTTGCCGTCGAACACCCAGAGGCGGCCAACGCAAGGAGGCCTGCCAGCATCGCTTGTTGCATCCTCGACGGCCCCCGCACCCGCCCACCGTAGCCAAGAGGTCTCTTCGAGATCATGCACGACGGGACGTCTCGGCCAAACCATGAGCCGAAGGAGGACAACGCTCGGTCCAGCTACCAGAGCGTGCCTTGCTGGGTTTCGGTACACCCAGCCGACCCCGTCCGATCCGAAATCAGACGTGTGTCGCCGGAGTTCGGGTATGGATCGCCATTGGCTCCTTCGTCCCGCGACTCCGCTAGAGCAGGAACTGTATGGCCCGGAGAATCTCAAAATAGTCGGTCGTCTCCAGCCGCACCGTATGAGGATTGACGAGGGTGACCCCTGGATAAAACGATTTCTCGTAAGCCAGAGGATGGTGTTTGTACTGCAACTCGAACTCGAACCGATCGGGTAGATCAATGACAGCTGGAGCATTGTCTCGTTCAAGCGCGGACTGCATGCCCAGCCGGATGGACTCGACGGCCAGGTCGGGATGAACCGAATGCTGAGAGGGGCCCTCACCCGATTTTGTGGCGAAGGTTGCGGTCGCTGGATGCGATGACGCGATGTCGTCGCACAGGGTTTGGTCACCCGACACAAACACCACCGGCACACCAACCAGCGCGGCAGCGAAGGCGTGGAGGTGAAACTCGCTCATGAGCTGGCCGTTGATCGACATCGTGTGGACTCGGCCCGACAACGTATGTGACAACGGGTTGCCGCCGTCGCCAGCTTTCGCGTGGTACCCGATGAACGCTGCCGCGTCGTAGCTCTCATCGAGACCTTGGACCATTGAGAATGGGTGACCGCTCCAGCCCGAGATCAACTCTGCGGGGCGAGGCAATGAGGCGGGGGCAAGATTCCGGCCGCTCCCGTGGGCGTCCTTG
>JABIQM010000215.1 GCA_018699415.1 Acidimicrobiaceae bacterium | reverse complement strand
GGTCGATCTGGCGAGACTAGTCAGGTCCTGCTTAGCTGGAGAACGACACCAGGCTGCCACCGTCGAGGACGATGCAATTGCCGGTCATCCACTGGGCGTCGGCGGCGAGGAACAACGCGGCCCGTCCGACGTCGCTGGGCTCGCCGAGACGTTTCAGAGGCATGCGCTGGGCGAACTGGTCTCCCGCTTCGCCCTCCCAAAGCAGCCGAGCAAAGTCGGTCTTTACGACTGACGGTGCCAGCGAGTTGACGCGCACCCCAGGTCCGAGCTCAGCGGCCATCTGTTCGGTCATCTGCACGAGAGCGGCCTTAAGGATCGAATACAACCCAAGCGCAGCCGAGGTCTTGAACGCTCCGACCGAAGCAATGTTGATGACACAACCACCATTCTCCTTCATCCAGGCGCGCCAGGCCGACTGGGTCCATAGCAGAGGCCCCCGGAGGTTGACCTCGTAGGTCTTATCAAACGCGCTGGCATCGGCGTCGATGATCGGGCCCGCGTGAGGGTTGGTGGCAGCGTTATTAACCAGGATATCGATCGACCCGAAACGGTCAATCGTTGCATCCATGACCTCGACGCCACCATCGACGCCACCGGTGTGATGCGCTCGCCACTCGACGTGGCCCCCACCGAGAGATGTCAGGTATTGCGCCGCCGCTTCACACTTGTCGGCTTTGCGCGACACGATCATCACGTTTGCGCCAGCGTTCACAAATTCTTCTGCGATTGCCAGTCCGATCCCGGCCGAGCCACCCGTGACGATCGCCGTCTTTTTGTCCAAACGAAGTTCCATAGCCGCGAACGTACCTGCCGAATCCATGGGCCCACCAACGCTGACATGCCAAGTATCCTGAAGTCTCGTTCAAACCAAGCAAGGATGGGGTACATGGCTGGCGGTCTCGTTGGGTTGCTGGACGATGTCGCTGCGCTGGCGAAGCTCGCGGCGGCCTCGATCGATGACGTTGGCGCCGCCGCCAGTCGCGCCAGCATGAAAGCCGCTGGGGTCGTGATCGACGACACCGCCGTAACGCCGACGTATGTGCAAGGTTTGGCCGCCAAACGGGAGCTGCCGATCATCAAGCGGATCGCCACCGGCTCGATCCGCAACAAGCTGCTATTCATACTTCCCGCAGCACTGGTGCTGAGTGAGTTCGCACCGACCTTCGTCGAGATCATCCTGATTCTCGGTGGGTCATTTCTTTGCTACGAGGGTGGCCACAAAATCGTGCACGCCATCAAGCACGACGATCACGATCATGACGTGCCCGCCGCCGCGAAAGGACCTGATGCTGAAGAGGCCACCGTCTCTGGCGCGATTCGCACCGACTTCATCCTCTCGGCAGAGATCATGGTGATCTCGCTCAAAGAAGTGATCGATGAGGGCTTTGTGGCCCGGGGGATCATCCTGGTCGTCGTCGCCGTATTCATCACCGTCATCGTTTACGGCCTCGTCGCCCTGATCGTGAAGATGGACGACATCGGCCTTTCGATGGTCGAACGAGATTCGGCATCAGCGCAAAAGATCGGTCGAGGGCTCGTCACCGGCATGCCGAAGGTCTTGACCTGGCTCTCCATCATCGGCACCGCCGCCATGCTGTGGGTCGGCGGCCACATCCTGTTCGTCGGTGCCGATGAGCTCGGATGGCACTGGCCCTACTCCCTTGTGCACGACGCTGAACATGCGGTGCAAGACATCGCCAACATCGGCGGTGTGCTGAGCTGGCTGACCAACACCGCAATCTCCGCCGCGATCGGCCTCGTCTGGGGCGTCATCCTCATCGCGCTCGCAGCAATGCGTCGTAGCGAGGTGGGGTCTTCCCGGTCTGGGCCAGGCCGAACGACTGGCGAACCTAAGATGGCCGACATGGCTGGTACCCACTCCCCCACTGTCGTCGACGTAAACGGCATGTCGATGTACTACGAGGAGCGCGGGGAAGGCCCGCCCGTGGTCCTCATGCACGGCGGCATGGGCTCGTCGCTGAGGATGCGGCCGGCGGCGGAGATCCTGTCGAGTCGGTACCGGGTGATCACGCCAGACAGTCGAGCGCACGGACGGTCAAACAATCCATCTGGCGAGCTGAGTTACGCGGTCATGGCCGACGACATCGCGGCGCTGATCGAAGCGCTCGATCTCGACCGGCCCTTTGTTGGCGGCTGGAGTGATGGCGGCCAGGTCGCCCTCGAGATCGGCATGCGTTACCCCGACTTGTCACGTGGCCTCATCGTGGCCGGGGCCTACTACGCGCTTCCTGGCCAATTGGTCGACACGATCTGGGGCATGGGTTTCGAAGGCCAGGGCGTTCTCAACACCGAAGTGTTCGAAGGCTCGCTCGATGTGTACGGCGGCGGCGACTATCTCAAAGCACTTCATCCCCAGGGACCGGGCTACCACCAGACGCTCGCCATGCAGGTGACCCACCTCTGGCTCAACGATCACGACTATCAGCTCGATGATCTCGCAAAGATCACAGCGCCGACGCTGGTGCTACTCGGCGACCGTGACGAGCCGATTCCGGTCGAGCAGGCGTTTCACATGTACAACCACATCTCCGCGGCCGAGCTCGCTGTCGTTCCGGCGACAGGCCACGATCTGCCGTACACGAAGACCGAGTTGTTCACCCGAATCCTGCTCGCCTTCTTCGATCAGCACGTCGACACAGTGGCCGATCAGTCGTAGAGCTCCGGTGCGGCCCATTCGCTGACATCGAAGTCGTGTTCGATGAAGCCGTGGCGTAAGAGGAAGTCTTTCTGATTCTCCAGCGCATCGACCACCCCGGCACTGAGGGACGGTTCGAGTGAGGTGAAGAGATCTTCGCCATACGCGATCTCGACCCATTCTTCGGCATCACCGAGTTCGCGGGCGATGATCTGGAGCGTTCGGCTCCGGTTGTCCCGAGCCCAAGCGGCGGCTCGGCGCACGGTTTCGACGTAGCGACGAACGAGATCGGGTCGCTCACGAACGAGTTCGCCGCTTGCCGTGAACGCCATCGGAGTGCCATTCGAGATGCGGACGTCTCGGTCATGGTGGCGACCGAAATCGACGACCTGGACCGCTCCGAGCAGGGCGTCCAACGCAGCACCGCCCGAACCGTTGACGCTGATGGCGTCGACCTCACCTCGGATCAGCGCAAAGGTCTCAGCACGAAGAATCGCCTGCTGGAGGTGGGCGGG
>JABIQM010000115.1 GCA_018699415.1 Acidimicrobiaceae bacterium | reverse complement strand
CGAGCACAAGCTGCGTGAATCCCGCCTTCGGGACAAGGCCGAGCTGCGGCTCGTCAATGACAACGATCGGATGGACGTTGGTCCGTTCGACTGCGAGTTCCTCCCGGTCACGCACTCGATCCCGTCGGGCAACATCACGGCACTGCACACCAAGCAGGGCGTAATCCTGCACTCAAGCGACTTCAAGCTTGACCTCACCCCGGTCGACGGGCGTCGTACCAATCTGTCCCGAATTGGCGCACTGGCCCACGATCCTGGCATCCGTTTGTTAATGGCCGATTCAACCAACGCCGACAGCCCTGGAATGTCGAAGTCCGAAACTGAGATTGGCGCCAACCTTGCCAACCTCATCCGCGGTCAGGAAGGGCGCCGAGTAATCGTGGCATCGTTCGCCAGTCACCTCCACCGCATCCAACAGCTTGCCGATGCTGCGGTCGCCACCGATCGCACCCTTGTCACACTTGGCCTTTCAATGAAGCGAAACGTAAAGCTGGCCCGTGACCTCGGGATTCTCCGAGTGCCCGATCACGCTATTCGCGATATCGACGATCTCGACGATCTCGACCAGAGCAAGGTGCTCGTTGTGTGTACCGGTTCCCAGGGTGAACCTCGAGCGGCGCTCACCCAGATGGCGATCGGTACTAGTCGTTGGCTCAAGCTCGATAGCAACGACACTGTTGTGTTCAGTTCCCATCCGATCCCAGGCAACGAGGCGGCAGTCGCCTCGGTCCGTAATGGGCTCGCCCGTCATGGCGTGCGGGTGTTTCACAGCGGCATGGTCGACATCCATACGAGTGGCCACGGCAAGCAGCAGGAACTGCAAACGCTGCATTCCGTTGCTGTTCCCGAGTGGTTTGTCCCGGTGCATGGCGAGTACGCCCACCTTGTCGCTCACTCAGATCTCGCTCGCAAGATGGGCATGCCCGACGATCGCATTGTGTTCTGTGAAGACGGCGATCAAATCGTGATCGGTGACGAAGGAATCGACCATCTCGGTTCAATCGGCGGCGATCATCTCTATGTCGACGGCACCGTTGGAGATCTCGGCAACGCCGTACTCGGCGACCGCCGCATCCTTGGCGATGATGGCTTTTGTGCCATCGTCGTCCATGTCGATCTCGAGCGGGGTGAGATCATCGCAGGCCCGGATGTCGTTTCACGAGGTTGGGTGGAAGTGCCGGCGCTGCTCGGTCATGAGACCGCGGTCGCAGATGCAGTTGAGCAAGATCTGATGAAGGCGCTCGATGATCGGGATGTCACCACCGACAAGCTCGGTCAAGTCGCTCGGCGGGCCGCTGGCCGCACCGTCAATGACCGAACGCGCCGCCGTCCAATGATTGTCCCTGTCATCCGTGAAGGCTGAGTTCGTAACCCCTGGGCGGTAACGAAGTTTCGCTGGCAGTGCTCGTTCGCGCCAGCTTCGTCGTGCGAGCGACTCAGCATAAGTAGCCGCTAATGCGAAAAGAGTGCCTCACACCCGGTGCCAGCCAGGATGCCGTCGAGCGCACGCCGGTCGTCGGTTTCCATGCCGTGGTAGAGGTCTCGTAGCCAGTCAAGGCATTTGCGTTGGTACGCGAATGGGCCTTGCTCACATGTCACGCCGTCTACCTGGTAACGCACGACATCGGTGCCGGTTTCGAACGCTCGATGATTGGCAAGCATGAATGGTGTGTAGGTCTTGCCGATTTCGGCAAGGAGCGAGCGGAGCGTGGGAGAGACGCCGTCTCTTGTGAACCAGGGCTCGGACTCCTCGGGCTCGAACCACGACAGGTCGTCAGCCCGCTCGACCCAAGTGACGGTTCTGGGGCTGACTTTGACGGCCAGGTCGACAGCTTCGGTGTCAAACCATGTGAGTTGCGATAGTTGGCCGAAAAGCCCGAAGTCACATCGGGACGGACGTCCTCCGAGTACGAACTCCGTGGAGCGAAGGTGAACATCGAGAATTTCCAGCAGTCGTTGATAGCTCGCCTCGATGATCGGCACTGTGGTGGCTGTCGACCCAACAAACGAAAGTCGATCGACCTGACGAGTCGTGATCCAGTCCCGCATCTGATTCCAGGCGTCCTCGGGCAGATTGATGCCCGATTGAAGAGGGAGTAGCTTGCCGGCCTTATCCCGAGCCTCGGGCGAATGCCAGCGGTAGTGGTACATGGCTTTCGTCACCCATTCGTCGGCGTAGTCCTCGATGAGATGGTCTAAGAACGCAATTACTGGGTCGGGGGGAATGATGCTGCGGTCGTTGAACCGCTCCTCCAGAAGCATGATTTGAGGGCTGGAGTCCGTCATTGCCTCCACATAGGTACCCGATTCATCGGGGAAGGCGAGTACGGGGATAATCGGCACCTTCACCTCGGGAATCCCGGTGTGCCAACGGGAGTCTTTCGGAAGCCAGCGAAAGGGGATATGGCGATACCGGAGCACGGCCCGCATCTTCCGCGAATAGGGGGATCCGGTGTTGCCGACAAGCGCTAGCGGATACGTCATAGGTTTGACCGTAGCCTTCGGTCTGTCCCTGATCCTAAAGATGCAACATTGCCCAGCGCGATTGTTGCGATCTTGGGGTGCCCGAGGGGGCCAGGGGCGCGCTGGTAGCGTTCGGGTACTGTGGCTACCAAAGCGCGCTCGAAGAAAACTCCAGCAAAGCGGACGGCCAAGAAGGCCGCACCACGGGCCGGGACGGCTATCAACTCCGTCATGGCCAACCATCGCGCCGATGTCTGGGGCGTAGGGCTATTGCTGCTCGGACTTCTGGCCGCTGTCTCTGTTTGGCTGGGGGCCGCCGGCATTGTCGGCGAACTTCTCGACGATGGCCTTGCTCTGGGTATAGGCCTCGCTCGCGCCGTGATCCCGATCGGACTCGTTGCGCTGGGCGTTGTGTTGGTGCGGGGCGGAGACGTGGAAGACGACGATGTCGAACGCATGGCCCGAGCGGCGATTGGGGGAGTTCTTTTGCTCGTCGCCGCAACTGGCCTTCTCCATGTCGGGCGCGGTCGTCCTGGAATCGACGATCCAATCGAAAGGATCGGTGCAGCGGGTGGCGCACTCGGTATGGCCATCGGAGGGCCGCTCCACGCCCTCACCGCTACGGTTGGCAGCGTCTTGATTCTTGGGGCAGTGGGCCTTGTTGGCACCATCGTTGTCACCGGATCGTCAGCAAGGGCGGTCGGCGACGTTGCTTACAGGATCATCCGGCCGATCCCAGACTTCCTCAGTCGTGGTGTTCAGGCGTTGTTCTCGGACCCGACCAGTGACGGCACCGCCAGTGATCTGATCGCATCGCCGCCGGTCGCTCAGGCTGTTGCCGAGGCTGCGCCGCCGATCGAAGAGCCCCAACCGGTTCCCGAACCCAAGCCGAAGACCAAACGCAAGAAGGCCGGACTCGCCGAGCCGGTCAACGATGCCGAGCAGCAGGCGCTCACGCTTCCGGCATCGTTAGGCAAGTGGAAGCTGCCGCCGGTGAGTCTGCTGTCGCGCTCCGAAGAGCGGGCGATTGATAAGCAGCAGGTTGCCGAACGAGGCCGCCTTCTCCAGTTCACGCTGAACCAGTTCGGCGTCACTACCACACTGCTCGACCCGATCGTTGGGCCTACTGTCACCCGCTATGTGCTCGAGCTTGGCGAGGGCGTGAAGGTCTCCAAACTGGAGAGTCTGCGCAAGGACATCGCCTACGCGATGGCATCTCCCGACGTCCGTATCCTGGCCCCGATTCCGGGTCGACGGGCGATTGGCGTCGAAGTACCCAACTCCGACCGACAGATAATCGCTCTTGGTGACATCTTGTCGTCGAAGGAAGCGCGCCACGCCAAGCATCCGCTCGAGGTGGCGATCGGTCGTGACATCAATGGCCGCAATGTCATGGTGAATCTGGCCACGATGCCCCACGTGCTGATCGCTGGTGCCACCGGCGCCGGTAAGTCGTCTTGCCTCAACTCGCTGCTCACATCGATTCTTATGCGCACGACACCCGAGCAGGTTCGCATGATCCTCATTGACCCGAAGCGGGTTGAGATGGGCCAGTACGACAAGGCGCCTCACCTTCTCACCGCCCCCGTCACCGACCCGCGTCAAGCAGCCAATGCTCTGGCCTGGGCAGTTCGCGAGATGGAACGCCGCTACGACCTCCTCCACAAGGTCGGCTTCCGAGACATCACCGGCTACAACAACGCTGTCGACGCCGGCTCGATCGAGGCGGGTCTCGGTGAAATCGACGAGAGTGGTGAACCGCTCACGTATCAGCGTCTCCCGTTCATGCTCATCGTGGTCGACGAGCTCGCTGATCTCATGATGGTGGCCGCTCGTGATGTCGAGGATTCGATCGCCCGGATTGCTCAGATGGCCCGCGCAGTGGGTATCCACCTTGTGATTGCCACCCAGCGCCCATCGGTCAACGTCATCACCGGAGTCATTAAAGCTAATGTGCCCGCCCGTCTGGCATTCGCTGTTTCGAGTCTTACCGACTCGCGGGTGATCCTCGATCAACCCGGCGCGGAGCGGCTGGTTGGCAAGGGCGACTTGCTCATGTTGGGCCCGTCGTCGTCCACAGCCAATCGCGTGCAGGGCTGCTGGGTCGAGGAAACTGAAGTTCGCTCGATCGTTAAGCACTGGATCGACCAGGCTCCCGAGTTCGCTACAGACGAGACGGTCAGGGCGGACATACCAAGCGTGGGCACGCCCGAGCAGAGCAGTTCGCCCATACCTGCTCCCGGCGGGATCACGAGCACCCCGCCGAGCCTAGGAATTACCGACGCCCCACCTGCATCCGTCGAGGATGGCGATGAACTACTCGACCAGGCCATGGAACTTGTGGTCCAGACCCAGCTCGGATCCACCTCGATGCTCCAACGCAAGCTACGTGTCGGTTTTTCCCGGGCTGGTCGGATCATGGATCTGCTTGAAGAGTCTGGGATCGTTGGTCCCTCAACCGGATCAAAGGCGCGCGACGTGCTGATCTCACCCGAGGAACTCCAAGCTCGTCGCAACGGCTGAGCTTCTACTCGGGATACCTTCGTTCAGAATGTTCCTCGGCTTTCTTTTTGCGCTCGTTGGCCTCGGAGTCCTCACGTTCGCCGCTGACCACTTCGTTATCGGAGCAGCACGCTTGGCCGTCCATCATCATGTGTCGCCCGTGGTGGTCGGAGCGGTTGTGGTCGGCTTCGGCACGAGTGCGCCCGAGATGGTGGTTTCAGGTATCGCAGCAAGCCAGGGACAACTCGACATTGGGGTTGGCAACATCATCGGGTCCAATGTGGCCAATGTGTCGCTCGTGCTCGCCGCGGCCACCGTTGTCGTCGTCATACCCGTCAACAGCCAGGCAGTTAGACGGGGGATTCCCGTCTCGGTTGCATCCGTCACGGTGTTTGCCTTACTGCTCCAAGGAACGATCGAACGATGGGAAGGAGCGGTTCTCGCCGCGATGGTCGTGCTCTTCATCTACTCGACGCTCAAGTCGTCGGGTTCTGGTGACGAGTTTGTTGGCGAGATCACATCCGTCAGTGGTGACACGCTGGTTAACGTCCGACGCGAGTATTCCCGGGCCACGGCCGGCCTGATCGCGGTGGTGGCGTCGTCGTGGTTCATTGTTGATGGCGCGGGGCGAATCGCTGAAGCCTTGGATCTGTCTGGTGGATTCATCGGGTTCACCTTGGTTGCCCTTGGCACGTCTGCGCCGGAACTCGTCACCAGCGTCCAGGCGGCCCGCCAGGGGGAGACAGGCCTGCTCGTTGGCAATCTTCTCGGTAGTAATGTGTTCAACAGCCTGGCCGTGGGGGCCATCATTGGTTTGGTTGGTCCGGGCGCTATCTCCGACGCAACGCTGGCTGAGACTGGTTCCCTGCTCATGGTCGGCATCTGCTTGGTGAGCGGTGCATTCATGGTGCACCGGGCGAGTGTGGGCCGGACGAAGGGATTCATCCTCTTCTTGCTCTGGGTCCTGTCCGTCGTGTTGCTCTCGGGCGGCGAGAATGTCGGGGTCGCGGTCGACTCACTTGGCGCTTTCTGATGATCACTGGGATCACAGTAAAATGGTTCGCACCTCGTTGATCGGATGTTGCCGCGGGTACTAGTTGCCTGGCCGATGGTCAACCGTTCAGGAGCCGAGCCAAATCCTCGAAATCTGGAAGTTGGCCCTCCGGTCCGATCAAGGTGATCTGATCGTCGGCCTGGAGCACAGTGTCGGCGTCGGCTCGGATCACTACACCGTCGCGCCGGATCGCCTCCACGGCGAAGCCCTCATCGATTGTGAGATCACCGAGGCTACGCCCGATCAAGGCGGCGGTCGAAAGTTCCGGCAGGAGGGCGTACTGGCCGATTGAGAGGTCAGGCAGAAGGGCTTCTTTCACCTCGGTCTCGTACGCCGCTTCGGCGACGGCGGCCGCTGCACTTTCCTCACCGTGCAGGAACGCTGCCAACTCGCCGGCAAGTCGCAGCGAACGGCCCGGCTGATCAGCACAACCGGCGAGGAAGAACAGCGCGTTGACTCGCTCGCCCCGGCCGCCCCACGCTCGGGGAATTCGCACAGGCGTCTCGGCTCTCACAATCACCAGATGATCATCGGGGGTATCGAAGAACGCGATTGGGGTCGCCGTGGGGTGCACCTCGGATGGTTGGATCCAGAGCGATTCTGTCTCGAGGAATTTTGCGGTGACAGTTTCAACGTCGACGCCCATGCGGCGGCTCAGGATCTCCGATGCCCGAAGCGCCGCTTCTTGGATGTCCTCGCCGGCAGGGACGCTGAGCACCGTGGCCCGAGCAATCAACCCGGGGTACTGGTCGTCAGCACGGAGGCCGTGGCTCTGCATGGCGTGACTGAGATCGCGGTCGATGCCGCGATCGACGAGCTTCCCCCACCGCTCAAACACGTGGTAGATGGCACCGTTGTGCTGTGCCCGCTTACGGCCGTAGAAGACGTACCAGGTGACGCCGATGGCAATTGATGCGCCGGTGAGAAGTAGTGGCAGGGCGCCGAGTTCGATGATCAGAAAGACGTCGACGGCGATGGCGAAGATCTGAAGATACGGGAAGAAGGGCGCCTTGAACCCGGGTGCATACGACGAGATGCGCGCGGCCCGAAGGACGACCACTGCACCATTGACCAGCCCGAGTGTGAGGAGCACAAAGGCGCTGGCAAGTTTGGCGATGACTGAGACATCGAAGGCGACAACCACGACCGCCATGCCGAAGCCGGTGAGCAGGATCCCCCAGATCGGCGTGTTGAAGCGGGTGAGGTTCTGGAAACGGTTCGCTACCAAGCCGTCGCGGCTCATGGCGAGCGGATACCTGGCGGCGGCCAGGATTCCGGCATTGGTCGCTGACGAAAACGCAGCGATGGCGGCGACGGCGACGAGCACTGCGCCCGTCGGCGGCAGGATTAGGTCGGCTGCGGCATGGATTGGAGCGAGGTCATTGTGGAGTTGGTCGGCAGGCACCACGGCTACGACGACCCATACACCAAGGGTGTAGATCGCCGTGCTGACCAACAGCGACAGGGACATGCCAAGCGGGATGTTGCGCGACGGATCCTCGATCTCCTCCGCTGCTGATGCGACCTTGGTGAGTCCCCCGTATGACACGAAGACAAGGCCGACAACGGCGATCAGTCCGCTCGTGCCTTCGGTGAAGAACGGGTCCATCTCGCCAGCACCGTCGCTCACTTCGAGCAACCCGGCACCGATGAACCAGGCCAAAACGGTGAGCACGAATGTCACGAGAAACATCTGCAGGGCGGCGCTGGCCTTTGAGCCAACAATGTTGATCATGGTGAAGACTGTGATGAGAGCGAGCGCCAGGGGTTTGGCCGGAATGTCGAACGCGATGTTGAGATAGGCGCTCATGCCGACGAGAGCGAACGCGTCCTTTAGTACAAGTGACGACCAGGTCGCCATGCCGGCGACAGTCCCTACCGCTGGCCCCAACGCTCGCTCGAGGAAGAAGTACGCGCCTCCCGCTCGGGGCATGGCGGTGCTCAGTTCGGCGACTGCGAGCATGGCGGGGATGGCGAGTGCTCCCGCAATCAGATAGGCGACGATGGCACTCGGACCGGCCTGGGCGGCAGCGAGACCTGGCAAGAGGAAGAGGCCGGAGCTGAGCATCGCTCCCGTACTCAGGACAAAGACGTGTCGCAGTCCGAGTGAACGGGTGAGCTGGCGGTCTCCGTCAGAGTGAACCATCCTCCATCGTAGAACACGGCTGGACGCGCCGTGACCGTAGAGTAGATCGATGCCTCCGGCCGCACCCTCGACGTATGCGATCGTCACCCTTGGGTGTCCGAAGAACCAGGTCGACTCCGACAAGCTCGAAGGCACGCTTATCGCTGATGGTCTGGTGGCGGCGGATTCAGCCGACGATGCCGACGTCGTCGTTGTCAATACCTGCGCGTTCATCGAGGAGGCGCGTACGGAATCGATCGAGACGATTCTTTCCCTTTCCGAGCAGCGCCGCGATGGCGCCAAGCTGGTGGTGACCGGATGCATGGCTGAACGGCACGGGGCTGAGCTTGCTGCTGAGCTTCCCGAGATCGATCAAATTGCGCCGTTCGGCGTAGCGCTCGCCGCTGGTGCACCATCCTCCGCGGTGTCGGTGAGCCTGGGCCCCACTCGCCGAGCCCCAGACTTCGACCTGCTCAATTTGCCGAGGCCGGCGTCTGCACGTCCTTGGGCCTATGTAAAAATTGCCGAGGGCTGCGACCGGGCGTGCGGGTTTTGTGCCATCCCGTCGTTTCGCGGACCACAGCGCAGTCGTTCAATCGACCAGATCCTGGCCGAGGTCGACCAACTCGCGGCTCAGGAGATCGTGCTCGTGGCCCAGGATCTCGCCGCCTACGGGCGAGATCAGGGAGTGGGGGAGCGATCGATCGTGGCGCTCGTCAACCAGGTCGCCAAGCGGGTGGAGCGGGTCCGCTTGCTCTATCTCTATCCGTCAGATCTCAACAACACGCTGATTGACACGATTTGCAACACCGGCGTGCCCTATTTCGACCTTTCGCTGCAGCATGTCTCACCGCCGTTGATGCGGCGTATGCGGCGTTGGGGCAACGCAGAGGTCTTTCTCGAACGCATCGCCGCTATCCGAGAGCATGAGCCCGATGCGGCCTTTCGCTCGAACTTCATCGTCGGTTACCCCGGCGAAACCGAAGAAGACCACGACGCACTCCTTGATTTCGTTGAGCAAGCTCAACTCGACTGGTGCGGCTTCTTCGCATACTCCGAGGAAGATGGCACGTACGCCGTCGGTCTAGATAGCAAGGTCGACCCGGAGTTACGGTCAGACCGTCTCCGTGAGCTTCAGGAGATGCAGGACACAATTACTGCAACCCGACGTGACCTTCTGGTCGGTAGGGAGGTCAAAGTTCTCGTGGATGAAGTTGGTATTGGTCGAACCCATCGAGAAGCGCCGGAAATCGACGGTGTCATCTCCGTGCCTCATGATCTGCCGGTTGGGACGTTCCAGACGGTGACGGTGGCGGCGGCAATTGGGCCTGATCTCGAGGCTGTCTCGTGACCGACGTGGCATCGCCGCGCCAGGCTGGCATTACTCACCCGGCGAACCTGCTGACAATTGCCCGGCTGGTCTTTGCTCCACTGTTATTTTGGTTCGTGCTTGAGGCCGAGGCTGACCGAGGAGCCTCTTGGGCCGCATTTGGCCTGGGCGTGGCTCTAGCTAGTACAGACTTCTTCGACGGCAAGGTTGCCCGCCGGGCCAACGTTGTGAGCCGTAGCGGTGCGTTCCTCGATCCACTCGCCGACAAGGTCGTCATTCTTGGCTCGTCGTTCTGCCTGGTGTATGTGGACCGCTTCTGGTGGCTGCCGGTATCGATCATCGCTCTCCGCGAGGTCGGTATCACCGTATGGCGGAGCCGTTGGGCTCGCTCAGGCCTGGCACTCCCGGCGCGCAAGTCCGCGAAATACAAGACGTTCGTTCAAGGCCTGGCACTGTCAATGGCGGTCATGCCCGCGCTCAATGACCAAGACACCCTGCTCGTCGTGATGCTGTGGCTCGCAGTGGGGTGGACCATCTTCAGTGGGGTCCAATACCTCCTGGACGGGCAGAATGCCCTGAACACGACGGGCGAGTAGCCCGTCACTGCACCTGAGGGGTTCGTGTGAAGTGTGAAGTGGTCGCCGTCGGCACAGAGTTGCTGCTCGGCCAGATAGTCGACACCAATTCGTCCTGGATCGGCGAACAACTCGCTCTCATTGGGGTCGATTCTCACCATCAGACCAAGGTGGGCGACAACCATGACCGCATGGTCGCCGTGCTGGAGCTGGCGCTCGGTCGCAGCGACGCAATAGTCGTCTGTGGCGGCCTCGGCCCGACACAAGATGACATCACCCGCGAGGCCATCGCCGATGTGATGGGCGTCGAGCTCGTGCGCGACGAGGAACTCGTCGAACGAATCCGAGCGATGTTCGGCAGCCGCGGCCGTGACATGCCGCAGAACAATCTCCGTCAGGCCGACATTCCCGAAGGGGCGATGATCAATCCGGCTATGCCCGGAACTGCGCCTGGCTTGATCTGCCCGCTCGAAGGCGTTCACGGCGGTAAGGTCATCTACGCCGTTCCTGGGGTGCCGTGGGAAATGAAGCAGATGATGACCGAAGGCATCCTTCCCGACCTTCAGCAGCGCGCCGGAATCACCTCCGTCATCAAGAGCCGCACCCTTCGCACCTGGGGCAAGTCTGAATCGGGGCTAGCCGAAGAACTCGACGACGAGATCAAGCGGTTGGACGAGACGGGCGAGGCCACGATTGCCTTCCTTGCCAGTGGTTGGGAAGGGCTGAAGGTTCGCATCACCGCAAAGGCTGACACTGAGGCGCAGGTCGAAGCAGTGCTCGCCTCCGAGGACGCACGGGTGCGAGAGATCGTCGGTGACATCGTGTTCGGCGTTGACGACGACACGATGGAGTCGGTGTTGCTGCAGTTGTTGAGAGATCGCGGCATGACCCTCGGACTTGCGGAGTCTTTGACCGGTGGACTGATCGCCAGTCGTATCACGGGCACGCCAGGTTGCAGTGATGTCTTTCGTGGCGCGATTGTCCCATACGACCGGGAGTTCAAGCTGAAGATTTTGGGGGCACCAGACGTTGCCGCCGTCAGTGAAGAGATGGCGATTGCGATGGCTGTGGGTGTGTGCCAGACACTTGATGCCGACTGCGGTATCGCCGTCACTGGCGTCGCGGGGCCTGAACCCCACGAAGGGCACAAGCCCGGCACGGTGTGGGTGGCCATCAGCATTCAAGGCCGAACTGAGGCCATCTTGTTGAATATGCCGTTCGATCGCGAGCGAGTTCGTCAATTCACCTGCATTGCAGCACTTAACCTGCTGCGCACTCGCCTACTTGCTGGATAGGACCACCCCAATGGGAACAGACATGCGAACTGAATTCGATGCCGAACTCTACAAGCGGACGATTCATGCGCTCTTCACACAAAAACAGGGCGAGATGATGGCGGCCGTTATTCATATCGGTCAACGGCTCGGCCTTTTTGCGGCATTGGTCGAACATGGACCGTGTACGTCTGAGCAGCTTGCCGAGGCAACAGATCTTCATGAACGTTGGGTTCGTGAATGGTTGGCCGCGATCGGGTCGGCTGACTTTGCTGAGCACCACGATGGCGTCTTCGCGCTTACCCCAGAGGCCACGGCCGCGCTTGTGACCCCAGATTTCCCCGGCTCGCTCGTGGGGGTATTCGGCCCGCCGATCAGCCACCGAGAGATCGATCGGACGGTCGAAGCGTTCTCCACCGGGATCGGCATGACGTGGGATGAGCACGGCGCTGACACCTGCCATTTCCAGGCGGCTATGGGTGCAGCCGGACAGCGGGCTTTTCTGGTTCCGGTGATGCTTGGCAGCATTGACGAGATGACCGACAGGCTCACGGCAGGTATCACGGTCGTCGATATCGGCTGTGGTGTGGGCGTCGCGGCAACCGTCCTTGCCGAGACGTATCCGAACTCCACGATTATCGGCATCGACCCCTCATCACTGGCGATCACTGAAGCGAACAAGCGCGCACAGCAAGCGGGGCTCTCAAACCTCGAGTTTCGCGAGGGAATGTTCGACGACCTCGATGGCTTGGATGATGTTGGCCTCTTGCTCACCCTTGACGTGATTCATGACCTGGCGCGTCCCGGCGCCGCAGTGCGTTCGGCGGCATCTTGCCTGGCCGATGACGGCGTTTGGATCGTGGCCGATATCCGGACCAAGGGTGGTCTCGAAGACAATCGCCGCATGCCGATGCTCCCGCTTTTCTATGGAATGTCGATCCTGTACTGCATGTCATCGGCGATGTCTGAGCCCGGTGGCGCAGGCCTCGGCACGTTGGGCCTCACCAAGGAGGTCTTCGGTGAACTGACAGCGGCAGCCGGCCTGCGGGTGGTGGAGACCTACGAACATGAGGTCGATATGACGAACCGTTATTACGAGGTCCGCAAGTAACGCTGGGGGAAAGGCCCCGCGTTGCTCGGTCCGACCGACCGCAGATAGTTGATGGTGGTGCCGAACGCCTCAACCACAGCGAAAGCGATGGCTTGAGGTCAGAGTGGGTGCTGCGTTATGTGGTGTACACAGGCAGTGGTAGCGAAAGCACTCGGGTTAGGGTGAGCGACCGAATGCCTTAACAGTTTGTAAACCCATGGGATAGGGTTTGGAGGAATCTGATGCCAGAAGCCCCGCCACTCACACCGATGTCACTGAATGACCTCCTGCGACGAATCCATCACGAGTGGACGTCGCGGCAGCGCATTTTCGACCTCCCCTCAGCGCGCATCTGGAAGCCGGCCGAAGACATTGACCTGTCATTTGAGTTTCTCGGCCGTCCCGCCGCATCACCGATCGGTCCAGCCGCCGGGCCTCACAGTCAGATGGCTCAGAACATCGTGCTGGCCTGGCTTGGTGGCTCTCGATTGTTTGAGCTCAAGACGGTTCAGGTGATTGACGACCTCGACATCGCCCGCCCGTGCATCGACATGGAGACCATTGGTTACAACATTGAGTGGAGCCAGGAGCTGGAGGTCCACCAGAGTCTTGAGGAGTACGTCAAGGCGTGGATGATCATTGAGATCCTTCGTCGATGGGAGCCTCTCGCCGAGCATCTCGGTCCCGACACCGGCCCTCACGTCTTCGACCTTTCCGTCGGCTATGACCTCGCAGGCATTCAGAGCGAGAAGGTCGCTGGCTTCATTCGAGCTATGGGTAATGCGTCGACGGAAATCGAACGTCTCCGCCCAGAGATCCCAGACCTTTTCGGGGACCTCGCTGAAATCGAGTTTCCCTCAACTGTCTCCGACAGCGTCACGCTGTCAACATTTCACGGGTGCCCGCCTGATGAGATCGAAGCAATCACGAAGTATCTGATCGACGACCACGACGTAGATGTCATCGTGAAGCTCAATCCGACCTTGCTCGGCTTCGACCGCGTGAGTGACATCGTGAACGCCCAACTCGGCTACGACAGTGTCATTCTCGTGCCGACGGCGTTCGAAGCAGACCTTCAGTTCGGTCGGGCGATCAGCCTGATCCGCGAGCTCAACCAGTACGCGAAGGACCGGGGGCATCGGTTCGGCATCAAGCTCACCAACACGTTGGTTGTTGCGAACGAGAAACAGTGGATGCCAGAGGACACAATGTATCTCTCGGGTCCGCCGCTTCATGTGCTCGCTACTGCGCTGGCCGACAAACTCGCGGCGGCACTTCCTGGTCAGCTGATGCTGCCGGGTCACGATGGCGACATCCAGGTCAGTTTCTCCGCTGGAGTTGTGAAGGAAAATCTGGTGGACACGATTGCGATGGGCGTCCGGCCGGCCACGATCTGTTCGGACCTCCTAAAGCCCGGCGGGTATGGCCGCCTCGCTCCGATGCTGCGAACACTCACCGAGGCAGTTCGTGCGAGCGGCTCCACCGAGCTGGAGTCATGGCGTACTGGTCGACTCAACGCGGCCAACCAAGACGGGCACCGAGATCTCGTTGCCGTGCACCTCGCCCGCGTCCTCGGCGATGATAAGAATCGCTACTCGCTTGAGGGCAACTCAAAGCTCCCGCGCTCGGTCGACCACAAACTTGAAACGTGGGGGTGTGTGGCATGCAACTTCTGCGTCACCGTGTGCCCCAATGATGCCTTCTTCAAGATTCCAACCGCAGGCCTGGAAGGGCTCGAAGGTCGGCAGCAATATCTGCTCTTCAGCGAATTGTGTAATGACTGCGGGAACTGCTTGACCTTTTGCCCTGAGGATGGAGATCCTGCGCAGATCAAGCCACGGCTCTATCTTGACAAAGGTCGTTTTGATGCCGCCGATGGGCCTCGGTTCCTCCTTGGCGGAACCGGTCAGGTGACTGCAATACCGGCGGGCGGTGCTGACGAGGATCTTGGTACACTCGTAGCACTTCTAAACTCCGATGAGGGCCTGCCGCTTCCGCTGCAGGCCACCGTTACAAACGAAGGATAGTTAGATGAAGGTATGGATCGATCAGGATTTGTGCACCGGTGATGGTCTCTGTGAGGAGATTGCCCCAGACGTGTTTGCAATGCTCGATGACGGGCTTGCCTACGTCAAAGACGGTGATCGCATCCTGAGCGATCCAGGCGGGCCAGAAGGTCTCGCTCCCGTGAGCGATGCCCAGCTTGAATCAGTAATCGAATCAGCCGAAGAATGCCCGGGTGAGTGCATCTTTATTGAGGTCTGACGGCGGCGCCTAGGGCACCCCGGGGTCAGCGAGACGGACGGCGAGTCTGACCCCCCGCTGAGCTACCCGAACCGGCTTGCTTGGTGCGGTTCGGAGCGCCCTTAGTCTGGTTGTTTCGCTGGGCCCGTTGCTTGCGCGACTTGCCGGGCTTCTTCGCAGCCTTCTTCGCCGGCCGCTTACCGCCTTCGGAACGCTGCTCGCTTTCGCCCTGTGGCTTCTTCTTGGGGCCGCGTTGGCCTCGCTCGCGTTTCTCGCCCGGGCGTTGCCCGCTGGAGCGTTGCTCGCCGGAGCGTTGCCCACCGGAGCGTTGCCCACCAGAGCGTTGCCCACCGGAGCGTTGCCCACCAGAGCGTTGCCCGCCCTGTCCCTGGCCGTTTTCGCCACGTGGTCTGGGGGCCTCGTCCGTTGGAGTTGGTGGCAGCGCACCACCGTCGTTTTCGGGTGGTGCAGTGATCTCCTGGGGGAGGCCGAGACGTTTCTTCATCTTCTGGACATCGGCCACCTGGCCAGGGTCCACAAAGGAGATGACGCGTCCGCTGGCGCCGGCACGAGCGGTTCGACCCGAGCGGTGAATGTAGGCGCTGTCTTCGTCAACAGGGTCGAAATGCAACACACACTCAACAGCATCAACGTGGATGCCGCGGGCAGCGACGTCGGTGGCGACAAGCGCCTGGACCTTGCCGCTGGAGAATTCCGAGAGTGCCCGTTGGCGTTGACCCTGTGAGCGATTGCCATGGATGGCAGCGGCATGGATGCCCAACTTGGCGAGTTGGCGGGTCGCACGATCAGCACCATGACGTGTGCGACTGAACACGATGGTGCGACCGAACGTCTGGATCACGGACGCACACAGAGGAATCCGCTCGGATCGTGGGATCTTCCAGAAGAGGTGAGTCATCGTCGTCAGGTCGGGTGTGGAGGCACCGATCTCGTGGCGAACCGGATTGTTCTGGTACTCGCGGATCACCTTGCCGACGTCACCGTCGAGTGTCGCCGAGTAGAGGACCGTCTGGCGGTGGTTGCGGGTCTGGTTGAGGAGGCGGCGAACGACCGGGAGGAACCCCATGTCAGCCATCCGGTCGGCTTCGTCGACAACGACAATCGACACGTTCTCCAACGACACGACCCGCTGAGAGATGAGATCTTCGAGCCGGCCTGGCGTGGCGACGAGCACGTCGACACCGCGGCGCAACTTCTTGATCTGCGGGGCGAGGCCCACGCCGCCATAGACGGCAAGAGCGCGTCGGTCAGCGGCGGCAAGCAGGGGCTGGAGCTCGGTTGCGATTTGGGCCGCGAGCTCGCGCGTTGGTGCGAGCACAAGAGCGCTCGGCAGCTTGGGCTCCGCCATGGGCACCATGCACACGAGGGGCACGCCGAAGGCCAGTGTCTTGCCAGAGCCTGTGGGGGCCCGCCCAACGACGTCGCGCCCGGCGAGAAGGTCGGGGATTGTCGCAGCTTGGACGGGGAACGGCGAGGTGATGCCGGCGGCACGCAGCGCAGCACAGATCGAATCAGGCACGCCGAGATCGGCGAAGGTGGGGGCCATCAGGCACTCCGGCAGCGGGATGGTCGGTGGCGGTGGCCCGCGACGTTGTCCGATGTGGCTGTCAGGATACCGGTTCGACCCGCAATCCTGGCTGATGACAGGCTCTCTACTGCGGTAATCGATCGTCCCCCCAACTCCCATAGACCTCGATGAGCTAGGCAAGCTGACGATGGTGCCGCCGAATCAGCGATCCTGCACGCTCAATGACCCCTACTCAATGACCCCTACTCAATGACCCCTGCTTAGAGGGCAACATCTCATTTGGAGGGCTACAACTCGTTCACCTAAGCTGCCCGCAATTCACAACGAACAAAGGAAGTACAAGATGCTTGGAAGTCATGTGGGCTCGATCTCAGGACCAACATCGATGAAATCGATCGCAGCAGTCAACGGAATGCCAACCTTTGAGACGACGGCTTCGGGCCTATCCGGCACCCTCGCAGGCGCAGAGGTTACGAGCTTTGCGACCTACGCCGCCACGATGAGAGCCGATGGCTCATTTTATGGTGAATGTCCGAATGCCGGTGTCATCATGACAGCTGATGGGGTTGCCACGTTCCGAGCGACAGGCATTGGACACCCGACCGCGGAAGGCGGCT
>JABIQM010000127.1 GCA_018699415.1 Acidimicrobiaceae bacterium | reverse complement strand
CTTGTCTGTCGACTGGCCGTCGGCATCGCCGCTGCCAACGACTCTGTAGCAGTCGGCTATCCCGAAGGCGTTGGGACCATCCGTGGGGTCAGCGCGATAACCGGATCAAACAGCCACAGGCAACGTGACTGGTCGCAGGTAGCGCCCCTGCTTAGCTCGTTGTGTCGCCGCTCAACGCCAGGTGATTGTCGATGCCGCGGATGCGATCCTCGGTTCGGTGATTGACGTACAGCACCGTCGTCTCACTGGACAGGCAGATGCGCTCGACCAGGGCGAGCACCAACTGACGGTTCATGTCATCGAGGCCGAGGCAGGGCTCGTCGAGAATCAGCAGCGGCGGATGCTTTACCATCGCCCGGGCAATCAACACGAGGCGCTGGTCTCCGTAGGAGAGGGTGTTGAATGGCTCATCGGTCCGGTGGGTCATCCCTAGTAGCGCTAACCATTCGTCCGCAATGGCCTTCTGCGTCTCGGTGCTCTTGCTGTACAGGCCGATGCTGTCGAAGAAGCCGGAGATGATGACGTTTCTCAGCCCGGTACCGACCCGGTACTCCCACTGGAGGGCGGTGGAGACGTACCCGATGTATTGCTTGATCTGCCAGATGCTCTCGCCCGTGCCGCGCTGGAACCCGAATGCGACGATGTCGTTGACATAACACTGCGGATGGTCGCCGGTGATCAACGAGAGCAGGCAGGTCTTGCCGCTGCCGTTCGGCCCGCTCAACTGCCAATGCTGGTTCGCCTCGATCGTCCAGTCGAGATTTTCAAAAACCGTGTTCTCGAGGTAGCGAACCGTGGCACCGGCCATGCGGACCAGCGGCTTGCGTGTATCCAGCGCCGGCAGCTTTAGAGCAGAATCGGTCCGGGGGATCTCGAGGTCGCTCGTCTTCAGATGCAGGAGCTGATACAGCTCGGCGAAGGCCCGCTCGTCGTCACGATCAACCCGATGGAGCAGATGCCCGTCCTCGACATAGGCGATATGGGTAATGAAATTGGGGCATTCGTCGAACCGGTTCAGCACGATGACCATGGGTGTGCTCTTCGCCAGAGCACGCAGATGGTCGTGAAGCCACGCCAGCGAATCGTGATCAAGACCATCAAACGGCTCATCCAGAACTAGCAGTTCGGGACGGCTGGTCAGCGCTCGAATGAGCATGACCTTGCGGGTTTCGCCGGTTGAGAGCTTGCGGAACGCCCGACTCATTAGTGGCCGTAGACTCAATGTGTCGACCAATGTCTGGGCCAGGTCGGGATCCTGGCAGTCCGCATCGATGATCTCTGCGACGGGAGTGCCCTCGGAGATCACATCCAGGATGTCGGCATCGTCCTTGCGGCGTTCGGCTTCGATGAGCTCGGCCTGCCGCTCATAGGAGACGAGCGCCACTCGATCAGGCACGCCCGAGAGCGTCCCGGACGTGTACCGGCCCTCGCCGGCGAGTACGGCCGCGAGGGCCGACTTGCCCGAGCCGTTGGCGCCTGTGATCAGCCAGTGTTCTCCCGGCTGGATTGTCCAGTTGACGTCACCGAGCTGAAAGCGCCCGTCGAAATCGACTGAGAGAGCGTCAAGGCAGACGACGTCATTTGTGTCCACTGATGCGATCAGATGATTCGCTTCATGTCGGCCATGTGGCCGCGCAAGACGGCACCGATCTCTTCAACGGGATGGCTTCGGATGGCCTCGTTGACCTCGATCAGGCGGGCGTTGTCCACGCCGTTGTCGCTGAGTTCGAAACCCTTGCCGATGACATCGCTCGTGATGCCCTTCATAAAGTCGCCCAACAGCGGGACACACGCATGGTTGTACAGGTAGCACCCGTACTCGGCCGTGTCGGAGATGGTCGCGTTCATCTCGTAGAGCTTCTTGCGGGCCACGGTGTTGGCGATCAGCGGCGTCTCGTGGAGCGACTCGTAGTAGGCCGAGTCGGGGATGATGCCGGCCGAGGTCATCGTTTCGAAGGCGAGCTCGACCCCCGCCTTCACCATGGCGACCATGAGGATGCCGTTGTCGAAGTACTCCTGCTCGGAGATCTCCACATCAGCTGCCGGTGTCTTTTCGAAAGCGGTTTCTGCTGTGTCGGCGCGCCAGCCGAGCAGCTCGACGTCGTCGTTGGCCCAGTCGGCCATCATCGTCTTGGAGAATGTGCCCTCCATGATGTCGTCCTGGTGCTTCTTGTAGAGCGGACGCATGATGTCTTTCATCTCTTCGGCCAGTTCGAAGGCACGGATCTTCGCCGGGTTCGACAGCCGGTCCATCATGTTGGTGACGCCGCCGTACTTCAGGGCTTCGGTGACCGTCTCCCAGCCGTACTGGATGAGCTTGGAGGCGTAGCCAGCGTCGATTCCCTCTTCGATCATCTTGTCGAAACATAGGAGCGAGCCGGTCTGCAACATGCCGCACAGGATGGTTTGTTCGCCCATGAGGTCGGACTTGACTTCGGCGATGAACGACGACATCAGCACACCGGCCTTGTGGCCACCCGTGCCGACGGCGTAGGCCTTCGCCAGCGCCAGGCCTTCACCGTTCGGATCATTGTCTTCGTGCACGGCGATCAGGGTCGGGACACCGAAGCCGCGGACGTACTCGGCGCGCACCTCGGAGCCGGGGCACTTGGGGGCGACCATGATGACGGTGATGTCATCACGAACCTGCATGCCCTCTTCGACGATGTTGAAACCATGTGAATAGGAGAGACATGCGCCGTGCTTCATCAGCGGCATGATGGCGTTCACCACAGAGGTGTGCTGCTTGTCTGGGGTGAGGTTCAACACGACATCGGCTGTCGGCAGCAGCTCGTCGTAGGTGCCTACGGTGAAACCGTTCTCGGTGGCGTTCTTCCAGGACTGACGCTTCTGCTCGATGGCCTCGGCGCGTAGCGTGTAGGACACGTCCAGACCGCTGTCTCGAAGGTTCAGGCCCTGATTCAGCCCCTGAGCACCGCAGCCGATCACGACCATCTTCTTGCCTCTGAGAGCGTCGACGCCTTCGGTGAACTCGTCGAGGTGCATGAAGCGGCACTTGCCCAGCTCAGCGAGCTGCTCTCGCAGCGGGAGGGTGTTGAAGTAGTTGGCCATGAGTGGACTCTCCGTCTGAGATCGGTCAGTCCGATTCTAACCGCTGGATAATGTTCCGTAAATTGATATATATGCAACGTGATGTCCCGGAATATGCAATACCGCTGCATACTCGACGGATGAACGTCACAACGCTCAGACACTTCATCCTGTTGAGCGAGACCTTGCATTTTGGGCGCTCCAGCACCCGTGCAAACATCAGCACGTCCGCTCTGTCGCGCCACATACGGCAACTGGAAACCGAGCTCAACGTGTCGTTGTTCGAGCGCGACAACCGCACCGTCGAACTCACTGCCGCAGGCCACAAGTTCCAGCGCTACGCACGCGACGCGGTGCAGCAATGGGAGCAGATTTGTTTCGAACTCACCGACCCGGCAGAGCAGCTTCAGGGTGAAGTCAGCCTCTACTGTTCGGTCACCGCCAGCCACAGCATTCTGTTCGATCTGCTGAACAACTTTCGACCCGCTCATCCCGGGGTTGAAATCAGGCTCCAGACCGGCGACCCAGAGCATGCCATCGCCCGCGTTCTGGCGTTGGAGGAAGACCTGGCGATCGCCGCTCGCCCTGAGAGCCTGCCGCCCGGCGTGAGTTTCAAACCGATCCGCGTTTCCCCACTGGTCTTCATCGCTCCCAAGGAATCGGCAGATCTGAGTCTTGCGCAGCTACCGCCAGACGATCCCGCCGCCTGGAGGCAGATCCCCATGATCCTTGCCGCCAGTGGGATCGCCCGGAAACGTGTGGACACCTGGTTCCGAGCTCTTGACGTCACGCCGAAGATCTACGCACAGGTGGCCGGCAATGAGGCCATCGTCAGTATGGTCAGTTTGGGGCTCGGGGTAGGAGTCGTGCCAAAGATCGTTCTCGACAACAGCCCACATGCCACACGCGTGTGCATGCTCGATGTCGATCCTGAATTGGACGCCTACGACCTCGGCTTGTTCACCCTGAAGCGTCATCTCCAGAACCCCCTGGTCAGAGCGTTTTGGTCGCTCGTCGCCGATTCCGGGTAGTTCGCGCCACGAAAGCACTCTGGGGTCTATCCCAGTGTGCTTTAGGGGAAGAAGCTGTCGAGGAGCCACCACGCCTGGAAGAGGGCGGCGATGGTGGCAGGTCCGGCCAACGCCGCAAGCACGGAGTAGGTGCTATAGCGAACCCACGTCGGCCGGTCAGCGAAGCTTCGGTGGTGGTACGCCCGGTCGAGGGCATCACCTTCGCGGTCCTCGGTCTGATCATGGGTGAGGACAACCTGCGCGTCTTTGGCAATTTCGTTTCGCACGGCGACGGCGAATCCGTCGACGCGACCAAACCCCGCCGACTCGGAAGAGGCGTCGCCGATGACCACGCCTTCGATTCCGGTGTCGCCGAGCATGGCAACAGCCAAGTCCGCGTCGAACCGGAGCGGGTACTTGCCGATGACGCTCATCCCTGGCAACGGTCGCATCCCAACAGTCTGCCGCGCGTGCGGACGCCAACGTCCGCGATGCTGACCGACGCCACCGTTGGCTAGGGTCAACCCCGCATGTCCCCCGCAATCGAAGTCAGTGATCTCACCAAGCGCTATGGCGACACGCTCGCCGTCGACGGTGTCTCGTTCAGCGTCGAACCTGGCGAGGTGTTCGCCATCCTCGGCCCCAACGGTGCAGGCAAGTCCACCACCGTTGAAATCCTCGAAGGTCACCGTGACCGTGACGGAGGCTCGGTCTCGGTTTTCGGAATCGACCCGGCCAAGGGCGGCCGTGAGTACCGCGATCGAGTTGGAATCGTGCTGCAGGCCGCGGGGATCGATAAGGAGCTGACGGTTCGCGAAGTGCTCGACCTGTACGGCGCGGCATACACACGACGCCGTCCGATTGATGAGGTGCTCGATGCGGTCGAGCTCACCGAGAAGGCAGATGCCCGAGTGCGGACACTGTCTGGTGGTCAGCAGCGACGTGTCGACCTAGCCCTCGGCCTGATCGGCGATCCCGATCTGCTCTTCCTCGACGAGCCCACAACCGGCTTCGATCCCACCGCTCGGCGCCGCAGCTGGGACCTCGTGCGCAACCTCACCGCCGGCGGCAAGACGGTGGTGCTCACCACCCATTACCTCGAAGAAGCCGAACAGTTGGCTGACCGTGTCGCAGTCATGTCCGGCGGCAGAATTGTCGCCGAAGGCACGCCCGAGTCCCTGCGGGCCAACGCCGATCGTGGCACGGTCATCCGCTTCGCCCTTCCTGCGGTCCACGCTCCGCTCTCCGAGCTGATCGATCCCCTCGTCGGTGACGCTTCGGGGCGTGATCGACGGATCGAGATCGTCACGATGGCGCCCACCGCTGACTTGGCCCACATCACGACATGGGCACTTGGTCACGGCATCGAGCTCCAGGGTCTTGTCGTCGAATCCATGAGCCTCGAGGATGTTTACCTCGGGTTGGTCTCCGATGACGCGGGAGCGACGTCATGAACAACATGACCCTGCTCTGGCGGTCCTTTCGGGCCGAGAACCGGATCTTCTGGCGTACGCCGATCGGTGCGTTCTTCACTCTCGGTCTTCCACTGATCATGCTCGTGCTTTTCGTCGCTCTCTTCGGGAACGAAGCGATCGGAACCCAGTACGGCGAGATCACGACGGCCCAGTTCTACGCAGCGGGCCTCGGTGTGTTCGCCGCAGCATCGGCCACGTACACGAACATCGCTATCGGCCTCTCGATGCGGCGTGACGAGGGAATCCTCAAGCGTGTGCGCGGTACCCCGATACCACCGTGGGTCTTCCTCGGCGGTGTGATCCTGTCGGCGGTCTGGATTGCCATCTTCGCCACCACCGTGATGGTCGGCCTCGGCATCGTGGCCTATGGGGTTGAACTCGAGGCGGCCAAGTTGCCCGCCATGGTCGTGTCTTTTTTGGCCGGCACGATCTGCTTCGCCACGCTCGGCGTGGCGCTCGCCTCGGTGGCGAAGTCGGCAGCATCGGCCCCAGCGATCGCGAATGCAACGATTCTGCCGATGGGATTCATCTCCAATGTCTTCATCCCGCTTGATGGTCCCCCGCAGTGGCTCACGTTGGCCGGTGACATCTTCCCGCTGAAGCCGTTCGCCGTCGCCTTCACCGAGGCGATGTCACCGTTCAGCGAGGCACCAGCGTTCGAATGGGACCGCATTCTCGTCTTACTGGTCTGGACCCTCCTTGGGCTCGTGGTGGCGTGGCGAAAGTTCCGTTGGGAGCCAGTGGTTGGCGCGTCTACCGGTCGCCGGAGTCGACGGTCGACTGGAACTTCCGCATGAGCCACGGGCCGGCCTGAGCCGGCTGATGACGCGGCGCCTCGCCGTGTGTTCGACAGGTTGGGAGGCATTCGATGGTGGCATCCCAGTTGGCCATGTGAAAGAACGCCATCGACTGGCGAGGCTCAGCACCGGGTACGACCCGGTGCAGGGTTGACCGCCATCGGTCGTTCGTCCACTGGGCAATGGTGTCGCCGAGGTTGACGACGAACGTGTCCGGGTCGGGCGGAACATCCCACCACCCGTCGTCAGTGTGGATCTGAAGGCCGGCAACATCGTCGGTGCGCAGGATTGTGAGCGTTCCGTAGTCCGTGTGAGCGCCGGCCCGCAGCGCCGAAGGAGCTTGGTTCGGCACAGCTGGGTAATGGAGCGCCCGCATCGAGGTGATGGGCCGGTCGATGAAGGGCTCGAAGTAGTCCGTGGGAAGTTCGAGGGCTTCCGCCATGACGCTCATGAGTTCGGCGGCGACGACGGCGAGTGCCTGGTAATAGCGCTCCCACGCGTCACGAAGTTCTGGAATCTGCGTGGGCCACAGACTCACCGAACGGATCCATGCGCTCGCACCGGTCGCCGGAACCGTCGATGCGTGGACACCGCAGTCAGGGCCAACGGAGAACGATTCCTTCATGTCCCCGACGGCATCATGGTCGCCGAGTGAGCGCGCCAGTGCCTCGAGTCCGTACTCGGAGTAGCCGTAGGGGTAGCCGGGTTCGGGGAACCCGACCGCCTCCTTGTGAGCGGTCGGAAGACTGAAGAACGCTTTGGCCAGCCCCCACGCCTCAGCTGCGATGTCGGCGGGAATCGAACTCAGCGGGACGCGAAAGAACCCGTTCGCTGCGCAGGCGTCGCGCATCGTTTCCACTTGGGCCGATCGAGGCGAGTTGGGGTCAACGAGACTGAGTTCCATGTACCGAGTTTGCTACGAACTCTGCCGCTTCGGCGTCTCTCGAAATGTTGACCCATGACACATCATGATGACCACAGGCACCGCCCAACCCGCCACTGCGGTCGATTAGT
>JABIQM010000234.1 GCA_018699415.1 Acidimicrobiaceae bacterium | reverse complement strand
CTGAACCACAATCGCGCCGTATGATGGTTTCGATGAGTGATGTTCATCTATCGGATCACCCTCTCTTGGACATCTCACACCTTGAAGCGATATGTGCAATCGACCATTACGGCCGTCTTGCCGACGCCGCTGCATCGTTGCACATCACACCGTCAGCACTATCGCATCGGATTGGTGAGGCGGAGCGACGTCTCGGCCTGCCGCTGTACGTGCGAGCCCACCGTCGTCTCGAACCGACTGCTGCCGCGGCGTACCTCGTGACCACGGCAAGAACGCTCCTCGAAGACCTTGCTCGCGCTGAAGCAGATTCCCGTCGAATGACCGGCGAAGTGCGTCGTATTGTCCGCCTCGCCGTGGACGCCTACCGCTCCTATCGCTGGCTACCGGAGTTTCTTCGGTTCGTCCGGGCAGAGCACCCCAACATCGAGTTACAGATCAGCTCGGCGGGATCCGACGATCCGACAAGCCGTGTCGAGTCCGGATCACTCGATGTCGCGATCGCTCCAGGCGATCGCCCCTCAGCCCAGCTCGAAGACCGCTTTCTCTTTGACGACGAGCTCGTGTTCATAGCTCCGCCGAACCACCCCCTCGCATCGAAGACCGTCATCACCGGTCCAGACATCGAAGGTGTGGACTTCATCACATACACGCGAACCCCCGAACCAGACCGAGAGTTCGCACGGCTATTCCGACCATCGAACACCTATCCATCGTGGGTCGAGACGATCGAACTACCCGAGGCCATCGTGGAGATGGTCGCGGCTGGACTCGGAACCTCTGTCCTTGCCCGTTGGGCCGTCGAGAATTCGATTGTTCAGAAACGGGTCTCGGCAAGCCGTCTCGGAGAAGAAGGGATCACGATTCCGTGGCACGCGTTCAACCGACCTGACGATGACGACTCCCGCGCAATCGCCGAGCAACTCGTCGAATGGTGTTCACGACACGGCTCGCTCGCTTGCTAGAGACTCGTCGACAAGCCGCTATCCGCTTCTCGAGGTCTCCTCCTGACCCGGCATTTGCAGAAGCATTAGCAAACGACACCCCCACGGCTCGAAAGCCCACTGTTTCCAAGGAATTGGGCTCCTGGAGAAAAGGAGGGTGAAATGCAGTCACCCGTCCAACACCCCGAAACTCTTCGTGGTAGCTAGAGCCCTGGAGCGGTAAACAGCGCCCTCAGGCGGTAACCAGCGTCGTCCAGCGACCCAAACGTGTCGGAGGGGGGACTTGAACCCCCACGCCCTTTCGGGCACTAGCCCCTCAAGCTAGCGCGTCTGCCAATTCCGCCACTCCGACGTGGCCTTCCGGCGAACCGGATGCGAGGCGCAATGGTAGCGGCTCAGGGCCGGTGAGCCACCTAGAAACCCGACGCTTGTTGAGCGTGGCCACCACCCTGTCGACCCACTCTCCGAGCAACCACTCGAAGATAATGACAGGCACCAGAGACCATCCCTGCCATCCGTGCATTCGACAGGGAAGGGAGCGCTGGCCTCTCTTGCCTTTCCCTTCGGCGTCGCCTCACTCGTCTGACAGATTTTCCCTGCCGGCGCCGCGGATAGCGCGGAACCAGCATCACCCTTGCGGCCACGACGAACAATGTTCCCGGATGGCCGATACCTCGCCACGCTCGCTAACGACACGAACAGCATGAGTCAGGCCCGAGGACCTGCCGGCGCTTTCCGTGTGACCGACCGTAGGGCCAACCAAGTAGTAGGTCGTGGAGGTTCAAACCAGGGCCCATACGGCTACATCTCTACCGCTGGCTTCAGCAGCGGGGTCCAGAGCGCTGGCCCGGCCAACACCATTCTGGGCATCCCAAACGTTAATCGCCGCCGGTCAATTCCGGTCGCCGGCAGGACTACGAGGTTGCGGAGAACTGCGATAAATCAAGCGTGCCGTCGCTGCGGTGCCGCAATCCATCAAAGCCTGGGCCGATCCCGACGCGTACCTCAAACTGTCCAACCAGCAACATCAAACCGAGTTCTCGGAGTTCGCCTTCGAGATTATCGACGAGAATGCGCCGCTGTGCCGGGTCTTGCTCAGCGGCGACACCCATAATCAAGTCCTGCAACAGTTCCGACTCGCTACCAGTCACGTCATCCACCCCACCAGCAACGCGGAGCAACGCATCAGACGACCCCGAACCGCCAGCCACGACCAGCGGAAAGAAGACCGCCTGGCCAGAGGCAACGAGAGTCGCAAACTCGTCGGGGGACGACACACGTAGTTCGATATCAACGCCGAGATGCGACAAAGTTGCTTCAAGTGCAAGCCCGATCGGCAACAAACTGCCCTCGGGAACGTCCACCACGAGCGTTTCAGGAAGATCAGCCTGTACAACGTCGGCCGCCATCAGATTTGGCAACGGATTGAGGGAGAGGACGCCGGCGGTTAGATCATCGGTCACGAGCGAACCAAGTAGAGCTCGGCGAGCGTCAGCGTCGCCGATGCGTACAACGATGGCCACGCGAAGATCAAGAGGTTGACGAACGATGTCGCCAGGAGTGGTATCAGATCCCTGTCCGACAGGCAGCACCACCCAATCAACAAGAGCGTCCTCGAGGAGGTAGCTTGCGCTGGAACCGACCTGGACGAGCTTGATCTCCGTGACCATCGTCGAATCATCAACGGCGACCAGCGTGTCGCCCCCGTCGTAGCGGTACGCGCCAGTCGTGCGGATTTCACCGGCCTCGGTGCGGCCCGTGATGCCGAAGGCAGGGCTCGCAAGGACGTCGGCAAGCATCTCGAATGGTTCGAGCAGTTCGATTACCAGCGTTGATACATCTAGTGCCGATATTCCAGATACTTCACCGGAATCGCCGTTCGCATGCTCCTTCCAACCTCGAATCGCGTTGAGGCTGGTGGCTGCTTGGTCGGCGACTCCACGTGCGGCGACGCCTTCGAGCGAGAGCTTTATGTCGTTGGCCGACAACGGCATTCCAAGACCATCGGTCAGGTCGGTCGAAAGCACGAAGGTCCACGTCAGACGGTCCTCAGTAACGAACCAGCGGTCGGCGAGACCCGGCCCAATTGAACCGTCTACCTGGAGCTCAGTCAGCCCTTGGTGGAGTAGATCTGCCATGACCCGAAGAGCAATCGATGCGGGTCCTGCGTCGGCAGGGTCGCTAGTCCATTCAGTACCGATTCCCAAACGGACGGTGATCTCCACTGCCTCGGGCGAATCAGAGGGCTCATCATCGCCATCTGGAACAGGGTCAGGGCTAGCTTCCTCGAGCTGAGGAGTGGTGGTCTCACTTTGAAACGTGGGTTCTTCTTCGGCACATGAGGTGGCCAGAAGAGAAGTCAGAGTGAACAGGGCAAACAGCCTTGTGGAGAAAAGCAAGCGATGCACCTGTCTCCATCGGCCCGCCGTGCGGGTACTAGAGGACTCCGGCTCAGAAGATCAAGCCGTATGACACGGAGGTGAAGCCAAAGACGATGGCTGCGACAACCGTGATGCGATCCAGGTTTCGCTCAACGACAGTCGAACCGGCCGCTGCAGCACCAGCGCCACCACCGAACATGTCGGACAGGCCACCACCCTTGCCGCTATGCAGCAAGACAAGAAAGACCAGCGTAAGAGCCGAGAACACGTGGAGCGGAGCGACAAGCCAAATCACCTAGATAGCGTACCGGTTCGCTCTTGCTTCTCAGACCAATGTTCTGAACTAGGCCTGGTAAAGAGGGAACTTGACAATGCGGGCGAAATCGCCGGCGTCAAGGCTGGCGCCGCCGACGAGGGCACCGTCGATATCGGGCTGGCCCATGAGCTCAGACGCGTTGCCTGGCTTCACCGAACCGCCGTACTGGATGCGCACGCTGGCCGCAGTGGTGGATCCCCACTCACTCATCACGAGCGAACGGATGTGGGCACACATCTGCTGAGCATCATCAGGCGTAGCTGTTTCGCCGGTACCGATCGCCCAGATGGGCTCGTAGGCGATGACGAGATCACCGATGGTGACGGCGTCGAGGCCAGCAAGACTCCCGCTGATCTGCCCGGCGACCTTCGACTCCGCATGTCCGGCGTTGCGCTCCGCCAGCGTCTCGCCACAGCAAACAATCGGCGTCATTCCTGCGGCGAGCACAGCCTTCGCCTTCGCGTTGACAATCTCATCGGTCTCGCCGAACAACTCACGACGCTCGGAGTGACCCACAATCACATAGGTCACGTCGAGCTTCTGCAGCATCGTCGGCGAAATCTCACCGGTGAACGCCCCATTGGCCGCCTGATGCACGTTCTGAGCGCCGAGAGCGACCGGGATATCATCGGCCTGGATCACAGTCTGGACCGAACGTAGATCGGTAAACGGCGGGTGTACCGATACGTCAACCGCTTGGTAGTCGTCCTTGTCCAGGGCGTAGGCGAGCTTCTGGATCGTCTGAATAGCCTCAAAGTGATTGTGGTTCATCTTCCAATTGCCGGAGATGAGTGGCTTTCGATCGTTACTGGCCATTAGGGGCTCCTCGTAGCGCCTCCAGGCCCGGCAGGTCACCCTTCTCGATCAACTCGAGAGAGGCGCCACCTCCGGTGGAGACGTGGTCCATGTCTTTATCAACCTTGAATTGCTTCGCAGCTGCGGCGCTATCGCCACCTCCAACGATGGTGAACGCGCGAGTCTCGGCCATCGCCGCGGCGACTGCGCCGGTGCCCCCACCAAAGCGGGGGTCTTCGAACACGCCCATCGGCCCGTTCCACAAGACCGTGCCTGCTTCAATGATCACATCGCCGAACGCTGCCGCGGATCCTGGGCCGATATCAACGCCCGTCCAACCGTCAGGAACATTGGCCCCGATCTGGCGGACGTCTCCGCCCGCACTCGGGTCGAACAACTTGCCGCCCGGGCCCAGCGCCGTGATGTCGTACGGCAAGTGGATCGTCTTAGGACCCTCCAGCAGCCGCCGACACGTCTCGACCATGTCGTCTTCGCAAAGCGACGAGCCGACGCTGTGACCCTTCGCCTTGAGGAACGTGAAGCACATGCCGCCACCAACGATCAAGGAATCCACTGAGTCGAGCAGCGCTTCGATCACGGCAAGTTTGTCGCTCACCTTCGATCCACCCATGACAGCCACAAACGGACGACGAGGCTTCTCACGCATGGTGTTGAGCACCTCCACCTCGCGATGAAGCAGTCGGCCCGCCGCCGAGGGCAGATACTGGGGCGGACCAACAACCGATGCATGAGCGCGATGAGACGCACCGAATGCGTCATTGACGTAAACGTCGTGCCCTTCGATCAGTTTCGCGACGAACGCAGGATCGTTCGCTGTCTCACCTGGGTCGAAACGCAGGTTGTCCAGCAGTGTGACCTCGGGGACAAATTCGGCGAGCTTTGCTCGCACTGGCTCGACTGAAAAGGCCGGATCCGGGACACCCTTCGGGCGACCAAGATGGGTGCATACCGTGACGCTCGCACCCGCATCGAGCAACCACTTGATCGTGGGCAGCGCAGCGCGGAT
>JABIQM010000116.1 GCA_018699415.1 Acidimicrobiaceae bacterium | reverse complement strand
CGTCACAAATGTGCACGATCCCCGTCACTGGGAAGCCAACAGTGCCGGGATGGGCCAACCACTGCTCGCTATTGCAGTAGACAAAGCCGTTGCCTTCCGTTCCGGCGTAATACTCGTGCAGAACAGGACCCCACCAGTCGATCATCCTTCGTTTCACGTCGACAGGGCATGGCGCTGCGGCGTGGATGACAGCGTTGAGCGACGAGACGTCGTGGCGAGAGCGAGCCTCATCGGACAGTTTCAGCATCCGAACAAACATCGTCGGCACCACCTGAGAGATGGTCACGCCATGCGTGCCAATCAAGCTCAAATATTCTTCTGCGTCGAAGTGTTCCATCACAACCGTGGTCGCTCCAAGAGCGAGCACGCCCATATTGAAGCGCAAGGGCGCTGCGTGATACATCGGCGCAGGTGACAGATAGACGCTGTCCCCGTCGACGCCGAAAAGGCCAGCGAGCAGAGCGGAAACTTGCGCGCCTCCTTCGTCAAGTGGGATCTGTTCCCGAGTCTGCAAGACGCCCTTTGGCCGCCCCGTAGTCCCGGAGCTGTAGAGCATGTCGTAGCCGCCAACCCGGTCGGGCAGCGGTTCAACCGACGCATTGGCAATCACAGCCTCGTATGAGTCGTAGCCATCGATCGTCGAATCGACCATCAGCCGAAGTTCGACGTCGGGCATCTGCGAACGGAGTTCCTCAGCCTGATCGGCCTTGTGAGGAGAGGTGATGAGTGCCTTCGACCCGCTGTTGGTGATGATGTAAGCCATCTCCTCGGTAGTGAGACGACTACTGATCGCCGTATAGATCAGTCCTGCATAGTGAGCGCCCCAAAGCATCGCCAGATAGTGCGGATGATTCTCCAAGCACATGGCGACATGGTCACCAGGCCGCAGGCCGGCATCAGCGAAGACATTGCTCAACCGATTGGCCTCTTCGTCAAGTTGGGCGAAGGTCATAACCTCGCCTGATCTGGCCATGATCACCGCGGGATGGTCTGGTTTCGTCGCTACATACGCGCCTGGGTACACGAGTTCTCCTCCGGAAGTGATGCCGAATCTAACCTCGGTTCGCTCAAGCCGTGAAGCGGACCCACCGCTTTACGAATCGCGCCGGTCTCGACTCAGGCGCCTGAGGGTGGAGTCGGACATGGATCGCTCGATCTAGATGGTCAGAGATCGAGGCGTCGGTGAATTTGGATCCCGGAGTCACCCAACGCCACCAACTCAACCGGCATCCGATCAAACTCGACGTAGCCGAGCTTCTCGGCCACCCGGCCACTGGCCTTGTTGGCTGCATCATGGCGCAGAATCACCGCATGGATGTCGTCGAGTTCACGGGCAGCCGCAGTGATGATTCGCGCCGTCTCGGTGGCTAGGCCGTCGCCGGCTCGATCCGACCGAATCCAGTAGCCGATCTCGATCGCCCCGGGACCCACCCGGCGCATCAAGCCGCAGCCGCCGATGACCTCGTCTGAGACCCGATCAAGGATCGTGTAGTTATACGAGTCCCCCGTCTTCCAACCCGCAACACATTCTTCGACGAACCCGACGAAGTCCTCGGCGCGAGTTGGGTGACTCACTGCCCAGTCCATGAACTGTTCCAGCTCTGGCAGGCTGAGGCTCACCGCTGCCGCGATGGCATCTATGCCATCCACCGAAACGGGCATCAGTCGCACGCGTTCTCCCAGCAACTCGATCGGCGGGTGCTCACTCATGCGGGAACGACTTCGACGGGGATTGCGTTGAGCACCGCGGTGCCCGAAAGCGGATCCACCGCAGCTGGGTCAGTAAGCACATTGCTATTGACGCCGGCATAGCGTCGCGCCACATCCATCTTCGCCCCCGCCATGTCGTGCCCCCATCCATGCGGGAGGCTCACGACCCCGGGCATGACCGATTCGGTCACCTCGACCGCGGCGACAACCTGTCCGACCCGGGAGCGCACCACCGCATCGATGCCGTCGGCGATTCCAAGCTCGGCAGCATCGGCCGGATTGATCTGAAGGGTGCAGCGAGCCCGGCCCCTCACGAGCACTTCGAGATTATGCATCCACGAATTGTTCGATCGGAGGTGCCGGCGGCCAACGAGGCGGAGCCGGCCATCCATCGCCCACTCGGTGCTCCGAGCTTCGAGGCGAGCCAGTTCCTCAAGGAACGGACCGGCAAACAGACCGATCCGGTCATCCATCGTGTTGAGAAGGTCCGGAATTCGGGGCTCCAGCGCGCCAAGGTCGATGCCGTGCGGGTTCTCGCGGAGCTTGCTGACCGAGAGGCCGTTGGCGTTAGCCCCGAACTGGTCGCCATAGGGACCGGTACGCAGCATCGCGTCGACAATACGAACCGAGCCCGAACCATCAGCCAACTGGTCCAGCAGTTCGTCAACGTTTCGCGCCGCGAGTGGCGAACCGTCAACCTCAGTCTCGGCCGCGAGTAGCTCGCGCGCCATCTGCTCATGCACGATCTCCGGGTTGGCGTCGACCCCTCTACTGAGCGCTATCAGGGTGAGCTTGGCGTAGATGTCTTCCTCCGTCATGGCCTCGCTGTCGAACACCGCAGCGGAGAAGTTCGCAATATTGCGAATAGAGAGGCCGTAGAAGTTGATGTCGTAGTGGCTCTTTTCGAGCGAACTCGGCGGAGGAAGGATGACGTCTGCATGGCGAGTCGTCTCGTTGAGATAGATGTCGACCGACACCATCGCGTCGAGCGAGGCGAACGCCTCATCCATTCGGTCACCGTCAGGGCAACTCAAAACCGGATTTCCTGCGCACGTGAACATCATCTTCAGCTGTCCATCGCCAGGCACGAGTATCTCATCGGGCATATCGGCCGCGGGGAGTTCGCCCTGGACCTCTGGGCGGCCGCTGACTCGACTCGCCCACCGTCCTACTCGGAACTGACGCCCCGGTCGGGGCGGGCGAACTCGTTCGGTAGCGGAGCGAGGAAACATTATTCCGCCCGGCTCGTCAAGGTTGCCGGTGAGGATGGCGATTACATCAAGGAGCCAGGTCGTCAAGGTGCCGAACTCGACTGTGGTGGTACCAATTCGGCCGTAGACGGCAGCCGAT
>JABIQM010000128.1 GCA_018699415.1 Acidimicrobiaceae bacterium | reverse complement strand
TGGTCAGGCGATGGACTCGACGCTGATCGATACGGCACCTTCGGCGCTGTCTGGGGCAGCCACCGGCATGGGTTACAGCCATGACGCCGTGGTACTGCTTACGCTGGCGCAGTACATCAGAAACCTCGGCTACCAGGCCATTCCGAGCATGAACGACACTGCGCTCGCCATCCCGTACGCCGTCAAGGCGGGGTTGGGCGAGTACGGCAAGCACGGGCTTGTGATCACCCCGGAGTTCGGCACCAGTGTGCGGTTTGGGAAGATCTTCACCGATCTGCCGTTGGCTCATGACCGGCCGGTTCGGTTTGGGGTCAAGGAGATGTGCGACATCTGCAACGCCTGCTCGAAGGGGTGCCCGTCCAAGGCCATCCCTGACGCAGCAGCGTCTAACGATCGCCACAACAAGTCGAACCTGATCGGTGTGAAGAAGTGGACGATCGACGGTGAAAAGTGCTTCAACTATTGGTCGAAGATAAACAGTGATTGTGCGGTATGTGTGCGCGCTTGTCCCTACACGCGGGACTACACCCTTCGCCGCAACCGGGCATGGCAACGACTTGCCGCGTCACCGTTGAGACGACTGGCGTTGTGGATCGATCGTCGGCAGGGGGGCGGCGCACGTCGACAGACCGAGGACTGGTGGCCTCCGGAGTGAGGTCAAGCGGCTCTAGCGAGGTTGGAGGACGAACACCTCGATATGGCGGTGCGAGGCCCGCTCGCGGTACTTCGGGAATCCGCCGTAGAAGGCGGCGCCTGCGTTGAACGCAGCGTTCGCCTCGGCCTCGGTCGCTTGCCGTGCTCGGGCGTCCACCATCGCCGAACCGTATGAGACAGTGGCTTCGGGATGGGCTCGAAGGTTGTGGACCCATCCCGGTGTGGATGTCTGGCCGAAGTTGGATCCGATCACGGCCATGTCATCGCCGATGGGGATGCCCAGCAAGGGCATGGGGCGAAGCTTTCCCGTCTTGGCGCCAGTGGTGGTCAACACGATGACCGGGAGGCCGGCCATCACGCCGGCGACGGTGACCTTGCCGTTGGTCAACTTGAACAGACTGTTATCGACCGGGTGCAGTGAGCGCTGAAACACCCACGCTCCCGGCTTGCTTGAGGCGAGTTTCTGCGTGAGTTGCTGGAATCGATTGGCGCTCTTCACCTCGTATTGCAGTTCTTGGATCAGGCCCATTGGGCAACTGTAGTTGCGCCTGGGCGGCGCTCAGCAAGCGCCGTGCGGTGTGGCAAAGGACTCTCAGGCCGCGGAGAAATGATAGTGCCCGGCAGCAGCCAGGCGGTCCGACAGCGAGGCTCCGGCGATCCCACCACCGACGACGCCAACCACCTGGACGCCCACGGTCACAGACAAACACCTCTGGGTAGCTCCACAAAGAGACTCTGCCCTTCCCTCACCGCTGGGTCTCTTCGTCAATGGACCTGTTGTTGATCGGAGCCGTCCAGCGCAGGGTCGTTCCGCCGCTCGGGTCGCCCTCGATATCGAACCGGCCGCTCGCGTCGACGGCCCTTGTCGCTAGGTTGTCGAGCCCGCTGCGGCGGGTGTGATCGGGTGGCATGCCGCGACCATCGTCTTGCACTCTTACCGTGACGTCAGTGTCGGAGACGACCACCGACACCGCGCCCGACGACGCGTCGGCGTGGCGGGCGACGTTGGCGAGGCCTTCGCGGACAACGGCGACGATGTGGTCGCGATGCGAGAGTGGGACCGCGGTGTCAATGGGTCCACGGAAGATGACGGTGGGTTCGAACCCCAGCGAGGGGGTGAACCCTGCAGCGACCTCGACAACCTTGGTCCGGAGGCTCCCATCGGTGGCTTTGTTGGTGTGGCTGATATCGAAGATGAGGGAGCGGATCGAGTGGATGACCGAATCGAGAGCGGCGACGGCACCATCGAGTCGCTCGGCGAGCGAGGGGTCGGGCACGGTCGCCACCGTCGACTGCAGGGTCATGCCGAGAGCGAAGAGTTCCTGGATCACCGTGTCGTGGAGATCGCGGGCGATGCGCTCCCGGTCTTCGGCGATGAGGCGCCGTCGCGTCAAGTCGACCAGTCGATCCTCGACCAGCGCGTGGGTCGTCATGTCTCGCACTGCGGCAAGGGTGAAGCCGCCGTCGAGCGGCGCTAAGGCGATGTGGACGGGAATCATGGTCCCGTCGGCCCGCCGGGCTATGAGCCGGTTCCCGACTCCCATGGGCCGCCGGGTGGGTGACTCCGCGAAGTCCGCGCGGTGTGCCTTGTGCTTGGCGTCGACGTCGTCAGTCACGAGCACTTCGACCGAACAGCCGATCAGAGTATTGGGCTCGTAGCCGAAGACACGGTGCGCCTCGCTGCTCGCAGCGAGGATGATGCCGTCACAATCGACGAGAACCATCCCGTCGGGAGATGCTTCCCAGACCCAATGGGTGTTGACGGAGGTGAGCGGATCGGTTTCGGGCACGAGGGCAGGCTAGGCGCCGCCGAACGGAGATGAACCTATGTGGGCATCACCTGTAGCCGCCTCGGCCAGCGATTTAAGTAGGTGGCGGACCGCCGACACGATCGCTCAGACTGGGCTCTGCTGCCGTGGCGGGGGCATCTTCGTCGGTGTGACGGTGTCGGCCGGCAGCTCGGCCGCGGTCCATGTCTCGGCGTCGGCTATCTTGGCCAGCTGGAGAGCTCCTCGCCGCGGGTTTGCAGCACCGAACTCAGCCCGTTGAGCGCGGAGCTCACGGGGACGGGAATGGTCACGAAGTCGTGTACGAACATTGCCTCACCTCACTCGAAGCGCCGCTTCTGACGCTCTTCAAGCCGAGCGGAGAGAGCGGCGGCCTCGGTGCGGCGGGCCATCCTCAGCTTGGTGAGGAGATTGGAGACGTAGTTCTTGACGGTCTTCTCCGCGAGGAACAACTCATCGGCGATCTGGCGGTTCGACCGGCCATCGCCGATGAGGTCGAAGATGCGCCGTTCCTGCGGCGTAAGGGTATCGAGGACACCGGCTTCCGATGCCCGGAGCCGTTCCATGGCCATGCGCACCGCGGCCGTGTCGAGGAGTTGGGCGCCGCCGGCGACCCGTCGGATCGATTCAACGAGGTCGTTGCCCCGAATCTGCTTGAGCACGTAGCCGGCCGCGCCGGCGATCGATGCCTCGACGAGAGCCTGGTCATCGGCGAAGGAGGTCAACATGAGACAGGTGACCTCGGGATGGTTAGAGCGGATGTCACGACAGACAGCGAGGCCGTTGCCGTCAGCGAGGCGCATGTCCAGCACCGCGACATCGGGAATCTCACGGGTGATGCCGGCCAAGGCATCGGCAGCTCCGCCGGCTTCGCCTACGACGGTTAGATCGGCCTCGCTATCGAGCAGGGCCGCAATCCCTTGTCGGACGATCTCGTGGTCGTCGAGCAGGAAGACCCGAATCGGCTTTGTGGCTGAGTCTTTGTTGGCCTTGTCTGCCGTCATGGTTGTCATGCCTCCGCTTTCTCCTCCATGATCGCCGATTCGGGTCCCGGGATGGCGCGGCCGGTGATCTTGAGCGGCGTGACGCGAAGGTGACGGGTCTTAGGGCCACCGACCCAGGGCTCGATCGGCAGCTCCTGGTCATGAATCACATTGACCAGGAGCCGAGATTCGCGTGCGACTCCGTGGACCACGACCGACCAGCCGGTGTGGGAGTTGCTGTCGAAGGCGTCGATCTCGAACGCCACGTTCTGCCCCATGATCGCGCCAGCGAGCTTGGTGCCGGCTTCTGTTCGGATCACGATGATGTCCTCGTCGAGGACATAGTTGACTGGGAAGATGTCGGGTTGACGGCCGGCGTTGACGCCGAGACGCCCGATCGATGAGGCCCGCAGGTGCCGCCAACATTCGTCCTCAGACAGGGTGTGGAGCACATGGTCCTCGGTCATGGTGAGCCTCCTCAGGCACTGCCCGGGGCCAGGTTGCGGGGGGCGAACGACATTGTGTCGGCCAGACCGCTCGGCCCTAGATTGGTGATCGTTCCCTTGCCGAGTTTGAAGCTGTATCGAAGGCTGAGCGGCTGCAGCGACGTGTCCGCGGAGACCACCGCGTTCGCCGCCGCCCCGGGGAACAGGAAGTACGTGAAGGTGATGCCGGGTGGGACGATGTCGGACACGTACGCCACAGCGGTGAAGCCGCCGCTGGTGGTCTTCCCGACCTGATCGCGGATTCCGTCGCTCTCGATTGAGAGCAGGTCGCCGCTGACGATGCCTCGTTCGGCCGCGTCGTCGGGATTGATCTCGAGGAAGTTTGACGGCCACCGCTCGACCGAGTTCTGGCGGCGGGCATGGTCGAACAGGTTGTTCCAGACCGCGTTGATTCGGCCGTTGAGGACCCAGACCTCGCCCTTCGACTCGTCGGGGCCGAGGATCTGGTTGCGCTCGTTCACCGCCTCCCAGTCGGCGAAGGTGAAGTTACACTTTCCGCTGTCGCTCTTGAACGACAGGTCGCCGTGGAGTCGTATGGTTTCGACGAGCTCGCCGTCCTCGAGCCGCAACGGGGTCTGCAGACCCGTGGTGCCGTAGGTGCGAAGCAGGTCGTGACCCGACATCCCGTCGCCATTGGCCTTCTCGACTAGGGCGGCGAAGTCGCGGCGACTGCCGGATGAGCGAGGCGCGGCCTCGTCGAAGATCTCACTGGTATCGGCCCAGTCGAACCCTTCGAAGCCCATCTTCTTCGCAACTTCGGCGAAGATCTGCCAGTCGGGCCGGGCCTCGCCGGGTGCGTCCATGAACTTCTCGTAGATCCGCAGGCGCCGTTCGGCGTTGTTGCGAGCGAAGTCCTCCTCGCCCCAGGTGGCGGCGGGCAGGAGGATGTCGGCGTAGGGCGTCGAGTCGTTCGCGTAGATCTCCTGATGCACGATCACGAGTCCACCGGCGTCGATCTTGGCCTTGAGCTGGGCCAAGGCCGTCTCGTAGCGGATACTGGTTACTTGGGGGCCCTTGGCCCGCAACTCGGCGACCGCACGCCGCAGCGCATCGGTTGCTCCCATCGCGCCGATCCAGTTGGTGCCGACGACCCAGCGGAAGCGGGTGTTGCCTTCGACGAGCCAGCGTTCAGTATCCATCTCGAGCTTGTGGGGCTTGCCGTTGGCATCGATGTACTCGTGGGGTGACTTCTCAAGTGGGTAGCCCGCACCCTTCTGGCCGCCGCGCTGATGGCCACCCATCCGTGAGGTGCTGCGGCCCTCTCGGCCCGTGGCGCCGATGAGAACCCCGAGGTTTCCGATCGCCGCGGTGTTTTCGTAGTTGTGCGACCAGTAGACGCCTTTTTCGAAGAGCACGGACGCCTTGGGTCGCTCAGCTCCGCCTCCGGTGAGGAGCTCTGCCGCCCGCTGGATCTGGTCGGCGGGAACGCCGGTGACCCGCTCGGCGCCCTCGAGGCTGAAGTCGTCGGTGGAGAGCACCCACTCCTGCAGCTCCTCGAAGCTTCGGCCGAACTGTACCCGCCGCCACTTGCCTTCCGCGTCGAGCTCGGCTCGGCTCGCCACGTGGTTGCGGATGAACTCTTCGTCCCACCATTCGTTCTCGATGATCACCCGTACGATCGCCATGTAGAGAGCGGTGTCGGTGCCGGGCCGCAACTGGAGATGCAGCCCGCCGTTGTTGACCGCGTAGTTGGCGGTGAAGGTTGTCCGGGGGTCGACGTAGATGATCGTCGCTCCGCCGGACTGTTGATAGGTGGTGAACCGCACGCTCTTCGTTTCGTACGGGTCGGAGCCGGCAATGAAGAGGACGTCGGCCGCCTGATCGTCGGCGAACGCCGAACTGAAAGCGTCGATGCCGCAGTCGGAGAGACCGGGGACGTCGTCGCCGTCGGCGGGCGCGTGGTGTGGTGAGTAGTTGGGGGTGCCGATCGCCCCGAGGGCGAGCTTCGAGCCGGCGAAGACATTTTCGTAGTACTGGTACGAGTATATTTTCATCCCCCACGCCAGTTCACCGTGGTCGGCGATGGTGTGTTTGGAGAGCTCGGCGACGAGGTCGGTCGCCATATCCCAGGGGATGGGCTGGAGCTCGCCGTTGACCCGCAGCAGCGGACGCTGGAGACGATCGGAGGTGAGCCCGGTCTCGGAGTAGCACTTCTGGGCGAGTTGGCCGCCGCGGATTGAGTGGGTGCCGCCGAGGTTGACGGCGGCGGCGTCGGGATCGGGGAGGACCACGACGTTGTGGAGGTCTCCATCGACACGCACGACGTTGTGCATGTTCTCCGAGATCCACCGGCCCGACAAAGCGGTGGACGGGAAATCGGTGCCGAGTGCGTTGTCGGCGGCGGCGGTGCCGCCTTCCCGGCCGAGAGGCCAGGTGTAGACCTTGTAACCGCACGCGACAGGGCAGTATTCACAGCAGGTGGTCTTGACGGTGGCGTCGACCGGGGGAACCGGGACGTGTCCTTGCTGGCCGGCGCTCATGACCGCACCTCCACGAGGGACTCGCCGGCGACGTTGTCGCTGTGGCCGTAGACCAGTCGGAAGATTCCGGTGGCGTAGATGTCGTCGTTGTCGAGCTCCAGCAGGACCCTCGGGAGGTTCTGGGTCGCCTGTCCGAAGGAGGCGATGCCGTCGCGGCTCAGATCGAACGAGGAGAAGTGGCATGGGCATGGCCCGAGCACGTTCTCGTCGGGGTGGTATTCCGTGATCACGCAGCCCATGTGGGTGCATTGGTTCGAGAAGGCCACGATGTCGTGGCCATCGCCGATGCCGCCGAGGATTCGCTCCCCGACGAGCACCACGAGGTTGGAGTGACCTTCGAAGGGGTAGTCGAAGAAGAGGGGTTCGCCAACGGCGAGGTCGGAGACCGCGCCGATCCGCACCCTGGGGAACGAGAGCAGCTGCGCGTTGGTGGCGCCGCCGGTCGCGTTGTCATCGTCGTCGGTCAAAACCAGACCGACGGGAACGAGAATCCCGCCGGCAACCACGGCTCCTGCCGCACCTCCGGCAAGGAGGAAGTCGCGTCTCCGCATGGGCAACATCAGGCCTTTCGTCGTGCCGGGTGAACGTGGTGCAATGTACGAAGGAGCGGCCTGGAGGCAACAGAGTACTAGGTCCCTACTGGCACGGCCCGGCGATCCGTACGGTCGTGGTGTTCACGACGTGGAGGCGCGATGGCCGCACAACTTGAGTCCGACCTGCCCGATCCCAGCCCCGCCGAGGTGGGGTTGTATCTTGGGACGGGCGCGTTCTTTGCGTTCGTGCTGACTGCGGCGATCGGGCTGTCGATCTACGGTCACCATCTCACAGCCGATGCGCGCACGGAGCGGGCCGCGAGTGTGGCGGCGGCCGTTGAGGCTGATGACCTGGAGCGAGGGGCCGACATCTTCTCTCTTCGTTGCGCCTCGTGTCATGGTCCCGCGGGTGAGGGTGGTTTTGGTCCGAGCTTCAGCGGAGTCGTCGAGCGGATCCCGGACGAGGCGCAGCATTCGCAGGTGGTCCACGAGGGTCGAGGTCAGATGCCGGCCTTTGAGGGTCTGTTGAGCGACCGTCAGATCGAACTTGTCGTTCGTTTCGAGCGCGACGAGCTCAACGGCTGATCGGCGTCGGTTCGGGGCACCCGGTTGCGATGTGTTGGCGGGGAGATCCCGTAGATCGTCAAGTACGACTGCGACACCATCGCCGCGGTCGTGGGACGTTCGACTCTGGTGCTGTCGTCGCGTTCAGGTGACCGTGATAGCGAGAGAGACCTTGACGACCGAGAGGTGGACCCGTGTTACGGCAAAAACGAAGGGTAGAACCGAGCGAATGGAGATCGATCAGTGACCGTCCCCGAGTTCTGGTCGAGAACCACGATCCGGCGGTGGGCATGGCGGTGCAGATCCTCCTGATGGAAGAGGGCTTCGAGGTCGCGTACTGCAGCGGTCCAGGCGAGACCGTCGGACGGTGCCCCCTCGTGCACGACGGGGTCTGCTCTCGCGCTGCCGAGGCCGACGTGATCTTCACGAGCCTGCACCTCGGTGACAACAAGCATCGAGAGATCGTGTCGGGTCTTCGCCGCCACTTCTCCGATACGCCGGTCGTGGTCGAACTCCCCGCGCCGAAGGTCTCGCAGTACGAGGACCTGCTCGTCGGGTGTGAGGTCGTGACGAAGCCGGTGACGCGGGATCGGCTCGTGGTGGCGATCCGGCGAGCGCTCGGCGGTGTCGAGGCCTGACCGGTGAAGCCCGGCGCGACGGGTCGGGGGATCGCCCCGATGTGGTCGACGTGGGCATGGCTCGCGATGATCACGTCGATCGTCGACGAATCGAACGGGAACGGTTCCCAGTTCTGGCGGTGCAGCTCCGATGGGCCTTCTGGCCTGGGCGTTCGTATGGAGCGGGTGACGAGAATCGAACTCGCGTATTCAGCTTGGGAAGCTGATGTTCTACCATTGAACTACACCCGCAGAGAGCGCCGATCGTAGCGGGATGGCGCCGAAGGTGTGGCACGCTACAGCCATGATCGATGATCTGCTGGCACGTATCGCTGAGTTCCATCGGAGTCGGACACCATTTCCCGAGTTCCCAATGGTGGCCGAGGTGCTCGATGTCCTCGATGAGGTGCGGTCGCCGCCGACGATGCCCCACCGTCCCCGGCTTGACGTGGTTCGGCACCTCGCCACGGTGGCGCCGACCGGCGCCGATCTAGCCGTCGACGCCATCATCGAGGAGTTCGTCCGCGTCGGCGTCGACCTGCCCTGGCGTCAGACCGCCAGCTACGTCGAGGTCCTCAATGCGGACTATCTGGCTAACTATGGATATGTCCAATTGGTGGGGCCGGTCCCGGCCATCATCGAGCACCCGACGGTTCGGGTCGGGCTCGGCCTGTGGGGCCCCGGCCTCTTCTATCCCCTGCACGAACACCCGGCCGAGGAGCTCTACCACGTGCTTTTCGGCGAGCCGTCGTTCGGCACCAACACTGACGAGTGGCGGCCGGCCGCTCCCGGTGACGCCGTTCATCATCGGCCCTGGCAGCGTCACGCCCAGCGATTCGGTGACACGCCGACGGTGTTGCTCTACTGCTGGGTGGGCGATGTTGCGAGCGATGCGGTATTGGTGGGCCGCGGCAACGACCCATCGAGGGTATGAGAGATTCAAACACGGTTCGTAGAGCGGTCGGCCGATCGGGCGACGGTCTCGAAGCCACGATAGGGTCGCCGGGGATGGCGAAACTGCGCTTCACGTTCGGGACCATGGGGTCGGGGAAGTCCACCCAGGCGTTGCAGATCCATCACAATTTGCGGGCCCGCGGGCTCACCACCATCTTGATGACACGCCTTGACCGCCGTGAGGGTCGGGTATCGAGCCGCCTTGGTGTTTCTGCTGAGGCAGAGCTCGTCGAAGCGGGCACAGACCTTTTCGAGCTCGTCCGCCAGCGGGCTAAGTCGCTGGGTCATATCAGTGCCGTGATTTGCGACGAAGGGCAATTCTACGAGCCGCTCCAGTGCGAGCAGCTCGCCCGAGTGGTCGACGAGATCGGGGTCGACGTCTACGCCTTTGGTCTGCTCACCACTTTTCAAGGCGTAATGTTCCCCGGTTCGGCGCGGTTCATGGAGTTGGCCGACCGGCGCACGGAGATTCAGGTCGAGGCGCGTTGCTGGTGTGGAGAACGAGCGACCCACAATGCCCGTTTCGTCGATGGTGAACAGGTCGTGTCCGGCCAAATGGTGGTGGTCGGCGATACCGGCGCTTCGATCGCGGGAGAGGTCACCTATGACCTGCTCTGTCGCTCCCACTGGATGCAGGGTGCTCGCGCCGCCCGTGGTGCACAGCTCGAACTGCTTGACGATGATGTCGCTCGACTCAGCGATCATCCTGATCGCAGTGGGCCGATTGAAGTCGATCTCGATCGGGTCCCCACGCCTTTACACGCAACTGTCGACCATCCTGGAGCTTCTTCGTGATCTTGTCCGATCGCACCATCCGCGAGCAACTTGCTGCCGGCCGCATCATCATCGATCCGCTCGACCCGAAGGGACTCCAGCCGTCCTCGGTCGACCTACGCCTCGACCGCTGGTTCCGAGTATTCAAGAACCACACCATGGGTCATATCGATGTGAAGATGAATCTCGAGGAACTGACCGAACTGGTCGAGGCTGTCGAAGATCAACCGTTCATGCTTCACCCGGGCGAGTTCGTGCTCGGGTCGACACTGGAACGGGTAGGGGTGCCGGATGACCTGGTGGGGCGTCTCGAAGGGAAGTCGAGCCTTGGCCGACTTGGTCTTTTGATTCACTCCACTGCTGGCTTTGTCGATGCAGGATTCGATGGACAGCTCACGTTGGAGCTGAGCAATGTCGCAAACCTGCCGATCACGCTCTATCCGGGTATGAAGATCGGACAGATCTCGTTCCAGCACATGACCACTGCTGCTGATGTGCCGTACGGTTCGAGTTCATTGAACTCGAAGTACAAGCATCAGAAGGGTCCGATGCCGAGCCGGTACTGGGAAAATTTCGACTAGTCGGTCAGCGGTATTGCGTGGCGGTGATGATTCCGCTGAGGATCATGCCGAGTCCGAGCAACAGGATGCCGTTGCTGGTGTCCCAGATCGATCCCACATAGTTGAGCAGGATCACGAAGACGCCTCCGAGAAGGAGGCCGAACATGAGCACGGGCACCCAGAGGGGACTTGCCGCCATGTCCTCGTGACCGGTATGGCTCATGGTTTCGGCGTGGTAGCCGTCGGGTCGGGTTCCCTTAGGGGTGGTTCGTCCCCCGGAGACGCGGCGCTTTGTGGGCTTTTGCGACATGGCCGTGAGGATAGGCCGAATTTTGCTCGACAGGAATCACACGCGTGTGATTATCCCCTGATTTCTCCACAGGCTGTGGATTATTCGATTGGAGCGATCAGGTCCATGTCTTCCATGCAATGCCTGGGAGGTGCCGGATCTTGGTCGGGGGCGATGGTCATGCGAACCTCGGTCCCACAGATTGTGCAGCGAAAGCCGATCTTGACCTTGCGGAGCTCGCCGGCCGGCGGCGGTTCGGGAATCGGTGTTGCGAGTCCGCGCAACATCGCAAGGCCGATCCGGATCATGGCGTAGGCCGCACCTATGGCGACAAGCACGTTGAACACGGTCACGACAGCAGCCTATTGCCGAGTCCAGACACTGACAGCTGCACCGGTCATCCCGTAGGAGACTGCAGCGACGGTGTCGTGGCGTTTGGCGCCACTGATCCCATCGACACTGAGGCGCAGATCATCGGCGGCACCAGCGTCCCCGACGGCGAGCGAACCCCCCTGGGGGTTGATGCGATCAGGGTCCACGCCAAGGCTGGTCAGACATTGGCAGGCAAGCAAAGCTCCGGCCGCAGTGCGCTCGGCCAAATGCCACGTAGTAATGGCCTCCGTGGTGAGGTCTGCGTCGCGCAACGCGGCGGCAACGGCGACGCGCAGCCCACCGATGGGGTCACGCGGGTGTCCGGCAGCGCGCGCGGTACCAACCAAGCGAGCGGTACCGCTCCCCACATCCCGCGACAAGATGATGGCGGTGAGGCCGTCAGCCGGGGGCGAGATGGAGGCGCTGGTGACTGTTCCGGAGCGATCGAACATTGGAGGCAGGCCGGCCAGGTCGATAGGCATGATGCGGAGGGTGTCGCTGGTGATTGTGGTGCCGCGTTGCACGGCTGTGCCGGCCGCAGGTCGTGCGTCGGTGGGCACGACTGCAGCAGGTGGTGAGGATGCGGTGCGGCGCTCATGACTACGCCAAGTCCACGCGTCCTGAGCGGATCTGTCGATACCGACCATGTTTGCGGCAGCTTCGGCCTGGCGCGGCGCGGGCAACAGCCCGCCTTCATCGGCGACTCGTGCCGCAGGGCCGTCGCCCCACGGACGGCCATAGTTGCGTCCGAGCGCCGAGGCCCCTGGGGTGACGGCTGAGGCCGAGTGCACACCGAGCACCATTGCGGTCCCAACCTGTCCTGAATCGATGGCTGCCGCCGCGGCATGCAAAGCGGCGGTTCCGCTGCTTTCCCCGCGATCGAGCACGGTGCCACCAATGTGTTCGGGCCACGCTGCGCTCAGCACGATGGCGCGAGCCATATCGGCACCTTGCGCACCGACAGGTTCCTCACACCCGACCCAGAGCTCGTCGATCGCGCTGGGGTCGAGTTGGGCGTGGCTGAGCGTCGCGTTGGCGATGTGGGCCGCGAGATCGACAGGATGCCAACGGCCAAAGGCCTCGCCGGCGGGTACGAAGGGCGATCGGGTTGCGCTCAATAGGAACGACACGCTGAGAGTCTTCTACACTGGCATGAGGAATGGGAGATCGTTGACCGTGAATCAGGTACTGAGCAGCAGTATGTCGGCAGAGTTACTTGCTGCCAATTTTTCCCTTGGCCCTGACGAAGCAAGTCTCGGAATTCTGATTCTGCGAGTTGCGATCGGACTCACCATGGCAGCGCATGGCTACGCGAAGTACTTCTCCGGCGGTCGCATCGCAGGGACCGCAAGCTGGTTCAACTCGATGGGAATGCGGCCGGGCAAGGTTCACGCCAATCTGGCCGCGTCAACTGAGATTGGCTCTGGGCTGCTGTTGGCGCTCGGGCTACTGACGCCGTTTGCGGCGCTTGCGTTTGTTGCGTTGATGGTGGTCGCTGCCTACACGGTCCATCTCAAGAACGGGTTTTTCATTGTGAAGGGCGGCTACGAGTACAACTTTGTCCTCGCCGTGATCGCCATCGCTCTCGCCACGACCGGGCCGGGCAAGTACTCGCTGGACTGTCAACTCGACCTGATTCATGCCCTTGACGGTTGGACGGGTTTGCTCATTGCTGCAGTCGGTGGGGTCGGTGCCGGTGCGGGTCAGTTGATGTTCTTCTATCGGCCACCGGCCGAGTAGCTCAGCCCATCTGGGCGAAACACTCAAGTCCTGCTGGAACGGTGGTCGCTCCCGCAGCAGTCGACGCGTTTTACGCCGGGAACACCGAGTGCTTTCTCGGGTGTGCGTCCGTCAGTTGACGGAGCGATCTCGTCCTTCCCAGTACGGTTTACGCAGCTCGACTTTCAGTATCTTGCCTGACGGGTTGCGCGGGATGGCATCGATGCGTTGGACTGCAGTGGGGAGCTTGAAGCGGGCCAGGCGGTCTTTGCAGTGAGCGATGAGCTCTTCCTCGGTGGGATCGGCACCCTCAGCCGGGATGATTAGGGCGAGGGGTGATTCGCCCCACCGGTCGCTGGGTACACCGATGACGGCGACATCGGCGACGCCCGGGTGCGCCATGATCGCGTTCTCGATCTCGGCTGGGTACACGTTCTCGCCGCCGGAGACGATCATGTCTTTCACCCGGTCATGGATGAACAGGAAGCCGTCCTCCATATAGCCGGCGTCACCGGTGGTGAACCAGCCAAACCCATTCTCGTCTCGGCCTTCGGGAAACACCTCGGCGGTCGCCTCCGGGTTCTTCCAGTAGCTCTTGAGGTTCTGGACGGTTCGCACCCAAATCTCGCCCACCTCACCTTCGGAGAGATCCTCACCAGTGTCCTGGTCGACGATACGCAACTCAACCCCGTCGATGGGCCTCCCCGCAGAGCGCAGGAGATGCGCACGCGGTCCGCCGGGGTCGTGGTCTTCTGCGTTGAGCCAGGTGACTACACCGGTGGTCTCGGTGAGGCCGTACGCCTGGGCATGAGGGCATTTGAGCAGGGCGATCGAGGCGATGAGGACCTCCTCGGTGATCGGCGATGCTCCGTAGAAGATCTTTTTCAATGACGAGTAGTCGACATCGCTCGCGCCGGGGATCATCGGGAGTACCTGGAGTAGGGCGGGGACCATGAACGCGGACGTGACCCCGTGTTTCGGGATATCGGCGAAGATTCGACCAGGGTCGACGTCGCGATGCACGATGTTGGTGCATCCGTTGAACAGCCCCACATTGGCCACGCCGCTGCCCCCGATGTGAAACATCGGCAGGACGTGGAGCACGACGTCGTCGGAGTCCAAGCCGATCATGTCGGTGATGGGGTCCATGATCGCCTCGAAGTTGCGGTTGCTCAGCTCGGCGCCCTTTGGAAGCCCTGTCGTTCCCGAGGTGTAGAGCTGCACACCGGTGTCGTCGGTGTCGGTCGGGTAGTTGGGATCCTCCGACGATGCATCTGCTATCCAGTCCGTGTAGCTGAGGTGCCCGGTGCTACCGCCAAGGGCCACGATCAAGGGGTTGCGGGGAAGTTCCATCGTGTCGAGGTGACCCAGGAACTCGTTTTCCACGAGGACCACGCCGACCTCGGCGTTGTCGAGGATGTACCCCATCTCCGCTGGGGCCAGGCGCCAGTTGACTGCTACCGAGACAGCGTTGATCTTTGCCGCGCCATAGGTGAGTGTGAAGTATTCCGGGATGTTCTTGGCGATGATCCCGACCCGGTCCTGGTTCTCGACCCCGGCAGAGAGGAGGGCGTTCGCAACGAGTGACGCCTCTGCATCCAACTCGGCGTAGGTGAGTGTTCGCTCATCACAGATCAACGCCGGTTTGTCAGGCCGCTCAGCTGCGTTGTCCCTCACGATGTCGGCAAGACAGAACATGGCTACTCCTCATCGGCTACCTTTGTTGCACGCTACTTGATGTGGATTGGCGAGGCAGAACGATGATTCTGCAGCGCTTGCGTTTGTCGGGTTGATGACTGTTGCGTCCTCCACGGTCCATCGCAAGACCGGGTAGCTCAGTCCATCTGGGCGAAACACTTGAGTCCTGCTGAATCGGGGAGCCGATCGCCACAGGTTCGGCCGTACGTCTCGTAGCGACTCCCAATGGGGGCGTCGCGATAGAGCTCATCGCAGGCTTGTGGGTTGCCGCCGGAGCACTGGTCCCACAGCAGATCGAGGACAAGGTCGTCGCCATAGTCCTCGTCATCACTGACCCGGTCACCGAGGCAGTCAAGGATGGCGGCCTCCTGATCGTTGGATTCGAGGGCGCGAATCGAGCATTGAGCTTCTTCTACGGACAACACGGTGCCGCTCTCGGCGGCGCCGTCGATGAACGACTGGACGAATGGCTCGAGCGATGCAAGATCATCGACACATTCGGCAGCGGCAGCGAGCATGGCGCCATCGTCATCGGCGGAGAGTGAGCCGTCCACGATCTGTTGGGGGTTGATCTCCAGGTCGACGATGCCCTGGAGGACACAGCGCTGTTCGTTGAGTGGAAGGTCAGCGCCCACGAGGGCGGTGATGGCGAGTGTCTCCTCTGCGGTTGGGTCGCGAGTAATAGCACTGTCGCCGCCACCGCATCCGGCAATGATGATGGCAGCCACGACCAGGAATGATCTGGTCTTCATCGCAGCGTTGGCCATGAGGACTGGAGGTCGATCTCAGGCTCGATGTCGAGCACCACGCCCTCGCTGTTGCTTCCCGCGAACGAAATCTTGGTCAGAGGAAGTGAAATTCCCATGCCGCGGGCTTTGATGTAGCTCTCCTTGAGGGTCCAGTAGAGGAAGAAGCGTTCACGTCGTGACTCTTCGTCGAGTCGGAGCAACGAGGTGGATTCATCGGTCGAAAGTACTGTGCTGGTCGTTTCGTAGATCCAGTCGTCAGGAGTCACATACTCAACGTCGACTCCGATCTCGATCGCATCAGCAACCACGACTGCGGCCATCTCGCTCGTGTGGGAAAGATTGACCTGTAGTTTGCCGATGTCTGGGTTCGTGGGTTGAGGACGCCCCCCATGGGCCTATTTCGAACGTCCGAGGGTCTTCAAGGTGTCGGACTCGAGCGGAACGGGCGCGTTCATCGGTGTTCAGTAGCTCGAGCATGTGATCGAGCTGAGAGCTGGATTCGGGTGGGGCAGCGAGCGAAAGGTCCACAACGGTCATGCGGAAAGCGCGCCGTCCTCTCCCGCCTTCGTGAGTTCGTCGCCGATGTCGATACGCCC
>JABIQM010000317.1 GCA_018699415.1 Acidimicrobiaceae bacterium | reverse complement strand
GTTGTGAACCTCGTGCTCGGCCCCGGGTCGATGGGTAACGCGATCGTTACCGATCACCGAGTCGACGGCATCACCTTCACCGGTTCAGTGCCGGTCGGCTTCGGCATCAGAGAGGCCGTCACAGCTCGCAACGGCCGAGTTCAGCTCGAGTTGGGTGGGCACAACCCCGCCCTTGTTTTCCCCGACACCGACTTCGACCTTTCAATCCCGGCCTTGGTGGCGGGAGCGATGGGTGCGACTGGTCAGAAGTGCACGGCAACCCGCCGCATCATCGCGGTGGGCGATGTGTACGACGAACTGGTCGAACGGCTCGCCGCTGCGGTGCGAGGCCTTTCGGTGGGCGACGGCATGCACGAAGGCGTTGGAATCGGACCGCTGGTTTCGCCCAGCGCTGCTGGCGAGGTCGCTGACGGTCTTGCGCTGGCCAAGGCCGAAGGGGCCGAGGTTGTGGCAGTCACCGACTCAGCCCCCGATGGAGGGTGCTTCTTTGCCCCGGCGCTGCTGGCTGGTGGCACAAATCTGACGATCGCCAACGAAGAGATCTTTGGACCGATCTCGACCGTGTTGCGCGTCGACAGCGAAGATGAAGCGTTTGCGCTCGCCAATGACACAGTGTTCGGCCTGTCGGCGTCGATCTTCACCAACGATCTCTGGCGCATCGACCGAGCGGTTCACGAGTTGCAAGCCGGCGTGATCAAAGTCAATGCCCCGACGACGGGTACCGAGCTGCATGCGCCGTTCGGTGGCGAAAAAGAGTCCTCTGGTCATGCTGCTCGTGAGCAAGGCGACACTGCCGTCGACTTCTTCACCCGCACCCGCACGGCCTACATCCGTCCTGGCACCACACGGTCTGAGTGACGCTGAAACCTGAAGCCTGCCTTACTGAGGGTTGATCGGGGTCTTCGGTGCGAGCGCGGCTTCGATGGGCTTTGCCAGTTCGAGCATGCGTAGATCGGACCACAGAGGACCGGTCAGTAACGCTCCCACAGGCAGGCCATCGGCGAGGCCTGCCGGCACTGCTGCGCTCGGGAGGCCGAGCACATTTCCGGGCATGACTGTCCGGAGCATGTTGAGTGTGAGATCGGCACCCTCGGTGCCATTGAGATCGGCATCAGCGGCGAAGGGGCGCCCTGTCCACACTGGAGTGAGGACGGCATCGAAGTCGGCGAACCAGAGCTCCCACTCGCGTTGGAGGTAGTGACGCATGCCCCATCCGTGAGTTGGTGAAACAAGGCCCCGTTCAGCGGCGAAGGTGGCTGCGGTGACTAGGAATTCGCCGACGACATCGCCAACGATCATTTCGGCCCCACCGGGGTCCTGAGGGTCGAGACCACCAAGGACGAGCGTTGACCAGCACGATAGGACGTCGCCCCACTGAGGCGGAATCGTCTCGACGATGGTGACACCTGTCTCCGCGAGTGCTCGGCTAGCCGCTCGGATGATTTCGCTGACACGGGGATCAACGTCCACATCAGGAATCTCAGCCATGAGCGCCACCCGGTTTGTGCGACGCTCTGGGAGTACGAGGGGTACAGGCACGCTGACCGGGTCCATGGGGTCGGCGCCGGCAATAACACCGAGGAGAAGTTCGACATCATCCACACAGCGGGCCATGGGCCCATCCGAGGCAATCAAGATGTCAGTCAGGGTCTCGCGTCCGTCAAATCGTCGATGTGAGGGCACCCGTCCCACCGTTGGTTTGATCGACGCGATGGAATTTGCGGTCGCTGGATTACGGAGAGATCCGCCGATGTCGTTGCCGAGGCCAATGGCACTCATCCCGGTGGCCAGCGACGCGCCTTCTCCTCCCGATGATCCACCGGCGGTGATACCACGGCGCCAGGGATTGTGGGTTCGGCCGTAGAGCTCGCTGGCCGTGTCGATCCGCATCCCGGCATCGGGCAGGTTGGTGCGGCCGACGATGATGGCACCAGCGGCTCGGAGACGGGCAACGATGGGTGCATCGCGAGGAGCGGTGTTGTGCGCCAGGGCAGCGACGCCATCGGTGGTTGGCTCGCCGGCGACGTCGATGTTGAGCTTGACCGTGGCCGGCACGCCGGCAAGCGGGCCGGGGTCCTCGCCGCGAGCGATAGAGGCGTCGACGGCGGCTGCCTCCGCACGAGCCGCGTCATCGCGTCGAAGCACGATCGCGTTCATGTCGGGCTCAATCTCGTCGATTCTGGCCAGGTGTGCTTCGGTGACTTCAGCTGCAGTGAGTGCCTGGCTGCGCACGCGGGCGGCGATGTCTCTTGCAGTCAATGTCCAGAGTGGAATCATGAGTCGACCCTAGACTGACCGCATGGCTCCCACCGCACTGCTTCATCCGTTCTCGCCACCCGCTCTTGGCCCAGAGGGCTATATCAACATCGTGTCGGGTAATGGCGCCGTTGTAAGCGACGACAAAGGCAATGACTACATCGATGCCATGGCATCGCTTTGGTACTGCAATGTGGGCTACAGCCGCCGGGAAGTCATCGAAGCCATCACGACCCAGCTCAACAAGATCCCCGCGTATCACGTGTTCGGTCCGTTTGCGAACGAACCGTCTGAGCAACTGGCAGCCCGTATCGCCGCGCTTGCACCGGTCGACGACGCTCGCGTGTTCTTCGGCTCGTCTGGCTCTGAATCGGTCGATACCGCCCTGAAGATCGCCCGCGCGGCACAAATTCACGCCGGTCATCCTGAAAAGCAGATCGTGATCAGCCGGTCGGCCGGCTACCACGGCACCAACTACGGCGGCACGTCCGCCCAGGGTATTCAGCTCAACCGCGAGGGTTTCGGTGACCTGCTGCAGAACCACATTGTTGTACCCCAAGACGATGTCGAAGCGTTGGCCTCCGTCTTTGCCGAACACGGCAACGAGATCGCTGCGGTTCTCACCGAACCACTGCAGGGTGCTGGAGGCGTATACCCGCCGCCCGACGGCTACCTCGATGCTGTTCGTCGACTGTGTGACGAGCACGGTGCGTATTTCATCGCCGATGAGGTCATCAACGGGTTTGGCCGGATGGGCACCTGGTTCGGTTCACAGTTCTACGATGTTCGACCCGACATGATCACCTTTGCCAAGGCCGTCACATCGGGCTACGTGCCGCTGAGCGGCGTGATCGTGGGCAGCAAAGTCCGCGCCCCGCTCGAAGCGGATCCCAGCTTCATCCTCCGCACTGGTTACACCTACTCGGGCCACAACACGGCCTGTGCTGCCGGACTTGCCTGCCTCGATGTCGCCGAAAACGAAGGCCTGCTTGCTCGGGCGACGTCGCTTGGCGCTCGCCTCCGGGGAGGTTTGCAATCATTGGTGGACGATGGTCTCTATGCCAGCGTGCGCGGCGACGGTTTTGTCTACGCCTTGGCGCCCACCGAAGGCAAGGAACCGGCCGCGGTTCGCGATGCGATACTGGCCCAGGGCGTCATCGTTCGGCCGCTTCCAGGAGCGATCTCGTTCTGCCCACCACTCGTGTGCACCGACGAGCAGGTCGACCGTATGGTCGATGCCGCAGCCGCCGTCGCCTAGCCGTCGCAGAGCGAGTCTGATTCTCCCCATCTCATAGGGTTCAGGTCCGATGACTGCTCGCACGTTCTTCACGGTTTCTTCATAGCTGTGTTGGCACACTCGCCGCATGGGAGCTCGCGCCCGCTTGATCACGACCTCGCTGACGGCCGCTGTGACGGTCAGCGCGGTCGTCGTGATGGCCGATGTCGAGTCAACAGACGTTGATCCGCTGGGCGAGGCCGCCGGTGGCCTCGCCGCTTCCTTTGGGGACGCGTGGGTTGCCGAGGAGTCGATGGCGGCACCTGAGCCCGTCGAAGGCAGTATCACCGAACCTGTGCGTGTGCCGGCGAGGCTGAAGATCCGTGTGAGTGGCTAATGTTGCGAACTGTTGAACGTCCCGCAATGGGTTCTCGAGCCGTAGTTTCAGCCGACCTCGACGCCCGGTGCATCGCAGCCGCACATGGCTTGATCGCAGCGGCAGAACGACGGTGGAGCCGATTTCTCGGCGACAGCGTCGTGTCGATAGTCAGGGCAGCAACGAGTCCGGTCATGGTCGATGAAGCGACCGCCGTAATTCTCGATTTTGCTGCTCATGGTGCTGCCCTCACCGATCACTGGTTCGACCCCGGACTGCGCCATACCGGGGTCTGTCTCCATCGTCAGTTCGTTGCCGAGAGCCCACTGTTGGACCTCGGGGGAGTGGCCAAGGGATGGACTGCGGATCTTGTCGCCGACCGACTTGTGGCCGACGGGGCCACCGTTGCCCTAGCGGACATTGGTGGCGATGTTCGTGTGCGTTCCCAACGGACGGTACTGGTCGAATGCGAAGCGCCGGATCAGAGGTCGCAATCAGCTATTTTTGCGGTTCGCGACGCCGGCATCGCGATGTCGGGCCCCACCCGTCAGGCCAGCCATCTCATCGACCCGTCGTCGGGCCGACCGGCCCAGGCACGAGTCGCTCTCGTCGTCGCCCGCAGCGCGGCAGCGGCCGAAGTCCTCGCCACAGCGGCTGCGGTTGCCCCGCTCGGCGAGGCGATTGCATTTCTCGAGCGGGTTGGTGCTGCAGCCTGGCTGATCGAGTCCAACGGTTTGGTCAGCGTGACCGGACAACCTGACCGCTTCTTGATCGAGGCAGGTTGGCTCGCTGCGGAGTCCACCCGTTCCTGGCGGGAGGCGCGATGCCCAGTGAGTTGACCTGGTATCTCACGCGAGTTTCGGGGCTGGTGGCGTGGGCGCTCATGATGGTCGCCGTGCTCTGGGGTCTACTGCTCGTTAGCCGGGTCCTTGAACGCCGACCATCGTCGGTCTGGCTCCTTGACCTCCACAAACATCTGAGTCTGTTGACCGTTGTTTTGACAGCGGTCCATGTGGGTGCCCTTTGGCTGGACGAGTTCGTCGAGTTCCGCATGGTCGAGATCTTCATCCCACTCACATCGGACTATGAGACCACCGCGGTCACGCTGGGTGTGGTCGCGCTCTGGACTCTTGGCGTTGTCGAGATCTCTGCCCGCATGCGAGGACTTCTGCCCCAACGGGTGTGGCGGACCTTGCACATGCTCAGCGGACCTCTTGTGATCATGGCGACCCTGCACGCCATCATGATCGGTACCGATATGGGCAACCCTGTTGTGATCACGGTGGGCATGGTCCTCGCGGCGGAGGTCATCTTGGTTCTCGTCCTTCGAGCGTGTGGCGGACGCCGTTCGGTATCAGTGCCATCGACAACCGGTTAGGCTCCCCAACACAACGAATCCGGGGAGCTCGGGCAGCCGGGCTGAGAGGTCGACCATCGCGTCTGCGACCCGCTTGAACCTGATCTGGGTAATGCCAGCGGAGGAAGTAATGCACCGAGTCGCTCGTCTTTTGGGAGTCATCGTCGCTCTGGGACTAATGGTTGCAGCGTGCGCTGATGACGAGTCGCTCGATGGCATGTCGATCACTGTTCTCACCCACGACAGCTTCGTGATCTCTGAGGAAGCTCTCGCCGCCTTCACGGCGCAGACCGGGATCTCGGTGAGTATTCAGACCCTTGG
>JABIQM010000191.1 GCA_018699415.1 Acidimicrobiaceae bacterium | reverse complement strand
GAAGGAGGAGGTCGACGTCGTCGTCGAACTCTTCGGCGCTCGCCCGGTCGAGGTGTTCGCGCAGCGCGGCATCCTCAAACAGGGAAGTCTGTTGGCCCACTGTGTGTGGCTCGACCAGAACGAAATCGACATCCTTGCAACGACGGGTACCGGCGTCGCGCACTGCCCGACCAGCAACATGAAGCTCGCAGGTGGGGCGGCGCCGCTCCCAGCGTTCGAAGCCGCTGGTCTGAACGTGGGCTTGGGTAGCGACGGGGCCATCTCGAACAACTCACTGAGCATGTGGGAATCGATGAAGATGGCGTCGCTGCTCCAAAAAGTCACACGCTTCGACGCCACTGCGCTGGATGCTCGTCAAGCATTGCGCATGGCCACGATCGACGGAGCGCGAACCATCGGTATCGACGACCATGTCGGTTCCATCGAGGTCGGCAAGCAAGCCGATGTCATCACCGTCGACCTGTGGCAACCGCACCTCCTGCCGACCGTACATTCAGAGGGACACGACCCTGTGCTGTGGAACCTCGTGTTCGCGGCCCGGGCCAGTGACGTCAACAACGTCTGGGTGCAGGGCCATCACCGCGTTGCAGACGGACGCATTACCGGCATCGATGAGGCTGCCGCACTCGATGCGATTCATGCCCAGACACAGAGCCTGCTGGTGCGACGTGAGGAAACCAAGTCTGTCGGGATGTTGGCAACACCCGGCGATCCGACCTCCTGATGCAGGAGCATTAGCCGTGCACTCACTTCAAGAGCGACATCGCTCGATCGAAGGCTATGACATCGTCGACTCGGTCGAAGCCGCATGCGAACTCCTTGCCCAGCACGGTGAGCGGGCGCAGCTGATCGCTGGCGGAACCGACCTGTTGCTTGAACTCGAGCGCGGTGGACGGGCCGGTGTCCGGCATCTGATCGACATTTCGCGGATCCCGGGTGCATCGCACATCGTGTGCTCCGACGAAATGATCACGATGGGCTTCGCAACGACCCACGCTCAGGTCATCGGCTCCGATGCCCTCGTCGAGTACGCATTGCCACTCGCTCAGGCGTCTGCCGAAGTCGGCTCCCCGCAGCTCCGTAACCGGGCCACCGTCGTCGGAAATCTCGTGACCGCCTCGCCTGCCAACGACACCATTTCGGCATTGATGGCCCTCGATGCCGAACTGCTCGTGAGCTCACGCGACTCGACCCGAACGGTCTGCGTCGGCGACCTCTACACCGGCTTTCGTACCACGGTGCTGCGTCCTGATGAGATGGTCACGCAGGTGTCGATTCCGCGGCCTCGCGCCGGGTCTGATCGTCGAGGCATGTTCTCCAAACTTGGCCTGCGCAGTGCACAATCGATCTCGGTCGTGCACCTGGGTCTTGTGGTCGACTTCGACGACCCGCAAGATGACCGGATCGTCACGCGGGCCAGGGTCGCACTCGGTTCGCTCGCTGCGACGGTCATTCGCGCTGAAGCCGTCGAGGCCAGCCTGATCGGTCGGCGCCTCGACGAGGCATCGATCGCCGACGCGGTCGCGACGGTGCAGGCGATGATCGAGCCGATCTCCGACGTGCGTGCAACAGCGGAGTACCGTCAGGATGTCACTGGCACCGTGCTCGGCCGGACTTTGCGTGCGCTTGCGAATGGCCGGCACCGAGAACGATGGCACAAGGACACACCGCGTTTGGCGCTCGCCAAGTCCGACTGGTCAGTTGCCGAGGCGACGGAGCCCGTTGCAGTTCCCACGTCGTTCGGCAGTCATGACGGGCTCACCGTCTCGGTGAACGGAACGGCGATTAGTGCGCCCACGCGAGCTTCGGACACGCTGCTCGATTGGCTCCGCGAGGACGCGCACACGACGACCAACTCGGGCCTCACCGGCACGAAGGAAGGCTGCGCCGAAGGCGAGTGCGGAGCATGCACAGTGATGATGGACGGCGCCGCCGTGTTGTCCTGTCTGGTGCCATCGATGGCTGCTGCCGGCACAGAGGTCACGACCGTCGAAGGGCTCGAATCGGACGGCCGACTGCACGCCGTGCAGGAAGCATTCATCGAGTGCGGAGCCGTGCAGTGCGGATTCTGCACTCCCGGCTTCCTGGTCTCGGCAGCTGCACTGCTCAAGGAATGTCCTCAGCCATCACAGCAGCAGGTCAGCGAAGGCCTGGCAGGAAACCTCTGTCGATGCACCGGCTACTTCAGTATCGTCAAGGCAGTCGTGCGAGCAGCAGGAACGACGTCGTGAACCAGCACCACGGTCCGCTCGGCGGAGTTGGGGCATCCCCGGTCAAGATCGATGCGCGAGCCAAGGTCACCGGCGAGGCACGCTACCCCGACGATCTCGCGCCCGATAAGGCGCTCTGGGCGAAGGTCGTCATGACCGGACGGCCACATTCTCAGCTGTTGGAGCTCGACCTCGACGCAGCACGAGCCGTTCCTGGTGTGGTGGCGGTGCTCGGCGCAGCGGACGTGCCGGTCAACGAGTACGGCCTGACGATGTTTGACCAGCCGGTGTTTGTCGGCCTCGAACACACCGGGCGGAGCATCGTCGACTGTTCGCTCAGCCGGTGGGAGGCCGACCATCTGGCGATCGTCGTCGCTGAGACCCGCCATGCCGCCGATGCAGGTGCATCGGCGGTGCACGCGGAATGGGCCGACCTTCCGCTGGCGCCCGATCTGACAGCGGCGCTCGCTCCCGGTGCGCCCATACTGCACCCTGACGTTCAACCCGATTCCAACATCTACTGCACGCATCAACTGCGACGCGGCGACATGGATGCAGCGTGGGCCGAAGCCGATGTCGTCGTTGAAGCCGAATACGAGTTACCGCACCAGGAGCACGCGTACCTCCAACCCGAGGCCGCGCTTTCGTACATCGATTCGGCCGGGCGCGTCACGGTTGAGGTGGCAGGGCAGTGGACCCACACCGACCGTCGTCAGATTGCCCACGCGCTGGATCTCGACGAAAGCGAAGTGCGCGTCGTCTACCCGGCGATCGGCGGGGCTTTCGGCGGGCGCGAAGATATGTCGCTGCAGATCGTGATGGCGGTGGCGGCACGGTATCTCGCAGCGCAAGGCGAGAACCGCCCGATCCGGACCCGCTGGTCACGTGAGGAATCGATCATCGGACACAACAAGCGCCATCGTGCACGAATCCGTGCTCGCTGGGGTGCCCGATCCGACGGAACCATCGTCGCGATCGAGAGCACCTGCCATATGGACGCTGGCTCCTACAACTACACATCCAACGAAGTGCTCGGCAACCTCCACGTTTGTCTTCCCGGGCCGTACGTGGTGCCGAACGTCGACGTGACGAGTCACGCCGTGTACACGAACTCTGTCCCTGGTGGGGCGTTCCGAGGCTTCGGGTCGCCGCAGGCAGCGTTCGTGGCGGAAAATCAGGTCAACAAGCTCGCCGCGACGCTTGGCATTGATCGTGTCGAGATGCGACGCCGCAACATGGTCGAGGAGGGCTCGCTCGGCCCAACCGGGTCGATGCTGCCTGCGGGTGTCACGTTGGGCGCGGTCGTTGAGCGCTGCGCGTCCGAAGCATCGTGGGGCGAGCCCCTCGAGCCGAGCGAGGGTGATTATGATCTCGCTCCGATTGCATCGTTGCCTGCCGAACCGAACGATCTTCGGCGCGGACGCGGTTTCGCCTGCGGTTTCAAGAACGTCGGCTATTCGTTCGGTTACGTCGACACCTGTGAGGCGCGGATCGTTCTGCACGGTGACCCCGAAGATGAGTTCCCGGTGAACGTCGATCTGTATCACGCTGGTGCCGATGTGGGCCAGGGAAGCCACACGGTGTTGCACCAGATGGCGGCTGAAGCGACGGGCGTGCCGGCCACGGAGGTCCGCACGCACTACTCAGACACAGCGACTGCCGGAGATTCAGGATCGGCATCGGCGTCGCGTTTGACGTGGATGTCGGGAAACTCGATCCTCGGTGCGGCCGAAGAGGCCGCCAAGTCATGGCTTGACGGTGATCGGCCGGCGGAAGGATTCTTCCGTTTCGTGGCCCCACCCACCACGCCGCTCGACACGGAGGACGGCGCATGCGTCCCGTTCTTCGCCTACGGCTACGTAGCGCAAGCCGTGGACGTGTCCGTCGACATTGCCACCGGTCATGTGCGCGTTCATCGCGTCGTGTCGACCAACGACGTCGGACGGGCGATCAACCCGGACCTCGTGGTCGGTCAGATCGAGGGATGTGTTGCCCAGGCGCACGGCTATGCGTTGTCCGAGGACCTCCAGTCGGCCGACGGTCGAATCTTGAACCCGCGGTTCTCTGGCTACCTGATCCCTGGCATCGGCGACATTCCGGATCGGGTCGATTCCGTCGTTCTCGAGTTGGCTGACCCGCTCGGGCCTTTCGGAGCGCGAGGAATGTCGGAGATGCCTTACCTTCCGTACGCCCCGGCGATCGTGGACGCGCTGTTCGACGCGACGGGGGTGTGGTTCGACGAGATTCCGTTGACGCCGAGCCGAGTTCTGGCTGGTCTGCGAGGGTCCGATATCAATCGAGAGCATCCGTGATCTTGATGAAGCCAACTCAAGAGCAGACACAACGAAGGGAAGTTCATATGCAGGTCACACAAATTGGCGTCGTTCGATCGGACTACGTTGAGTACATGTCAGCCCCGCAGCAGGCGGCGCTCAATCCCGAGGAAACGGGGTGGGTTGATGTGGACCCGGCGTTCGCCGACGGGTTGAAGGCCTTCGACGAATTCGACTACATCTGGTTGATCACCTGGCTTGGTGACGATGCGGTGCGGACATCGGGTCCACTGAAGGAGGTACCGCACCTCGTTGCTCATCTCGATCACGAGGTGGGTGCGTTTGCAACCCGGGGACCGTTTCGCCCGACGCCGTTCGGTTTACACCTGGTCGAGTTGGTTTCGGTCGACGGCGCCCGCGTCGAGTTTCGCGGGGTTGATCTCATCGACGGTACGCCCGTGCTCGACCTGAAACCGTACGTCAAGGAGTTCGACCGGCCGACTCGGACGGATACCGCATCCGGCTGGTATGGCCTTTGCGACTTCGATGGTGTCGCCAAGCGGCGCGGGATCCTGGAGTGAATGCCGGCCCGCCCAGACGAACGGATTTCTGACACCTATGGGGATGACCCGGTCGTTGACCGCCGCCGTCATGGGGTCTCTGAGGAGGGGCACATCGACGGTCGCTGTCGTAGGGTGACGCAGTGACGGATTCGCCAGATGTCGAAGCGCGAACCGTGGACCATGGTGCGGGGTTGGCCGAGCGAGTGTGGCTCGTAATCGGGTTGGTTATGGCCACGGCTTGCATTGCTCATGCGTTCGGACGCTTCACGTGGGGCGTTGTGCTACCCGGGGCTCGTGACGACCTTCTCGACGGGTCGAACACTATGGCCGGTCTCTTCGGCACGCTCAACGTGGCCGCCTACATGGTAGGAACCTTCGCGGTGGCCTGGATGGCTTCGCGAGTGACCTTGGTAGGGCTCATTCGCATCGGCATGGTGCTTTCCACGAGTGCCTTGGGATTGGCCGCGATCGCGCCGAACGGGCCGACGCTCGCCATCGCTCTCACGGTGATGGGGCTCGGTGGAGCGCTGATATGGATTCCGTCACCGGCAATCGCGGCGCGAACGTTGCCGCCTCATCGTGCAGGAATGGCTGTTG
>JABIQM010000150.1 GCA_018699415.1 Acidimicrobiaceae bacterium | reverse complement strand
CGAAGTCGGCTGAACTTATTCGACTGACGGTGGGTTCTGCCCGCTTTGATTCCGCTTCCAAAGATGACGGACCACCATCAGTGCCATGACCCCGCCCGCAGCGCTAATCACTCCCGAACTGAGGAGCCACCTGTCGGAGGGAGGGTCGGCGGGCGCAGGTGTCACTGCAGGTTCAGGGGGGGGATCGTCATGGGTCGGCGCTGATGTTTCATTGGCTGTCGGCTCACCGAGAAGGGCGTCGACAGGTGCCGAGTCTTCGGTGCCCGGCTTGGGTCGCCGCCGATTGGCCTGAGGGTCATAGGTCATGGGCGACCTCCGGAGTCGAGATTGGCACGGGGTCTGATGATGAGAGCACCAGATCGAAGAGTTGATCGAACTCGGCCGCCGCTTCTGCTGCGCCCGGGCGATTACCGAGGGCATGAATCGGCCGTGATGCTGCCGATGCCTCAGGGATAGCGGCGCGCAAATGGATCGGCGGCAGAACGATGTCAGGATAATCTCGGCGAAGCTGCTCGTCCCAATAGCGGGCATCGCGGGTGCGGCCCAGCCGGTTTACGGCCACGCCTGCGACGCTGAGAGGCGCCGGCTTGCGGCTTGCGATGCGCTCGACAGTGCGCAGGATTTGGCCGACACCGTCAGAGGCCCACGCACCTGGTTCGGTGACCACCAGAGCCCGATCGGCCGCAAAAAGGCCGTTGACGGTAAGCAGGCCGAGCGATGGCGGACAGTCGATGATGACGAGATCGTGCTCAATACCCGTGAGGGCAACAGCGAGACGGTCGTTGGCGCCGATCGGATCGGTAAGCAATTGTGACTCACGCATGGCGAGCGCCGGCGTGGCGGGGACGACCGACGGCGGTCGGCCGCTGTCCTCGGGCCAACCCGAAGGGACTCGGAGTGCGGGGATAGATCCAGGGCGTTCTTCGGCTAGGGCTTGATCCACACTGAACGGGGGGTCCCAAACTCCGAGGCCGGTAGTGGCATTACCCTGGGGATCGAGATCGATCACCAAACTGTCGAGCCCTCGAGACCACGCGGTGGCAGCGAGTCCAAGCGCGACCGTAGTCTTACCTACGCCGCCTTTCTGGTTGACGATTGCAATGATCGGCACGCCTTCACGGTAGCGGGATGATCACGTACTGAACAGGCCGACGCCCGAACTCGCTAGTGGTCTTTCATCAGGTCGTCGTGAATGTCGATCCCTCGCACGGCGGCAGCCTGAGCTTTCGGATCGGCGCGAACCCCGGATGTAGCGGGGCGGCGCGGGGCGGGGCAACAGTGTGCGGCACACTGGTCGGGCCGGACGGTGAGCGAACCGAGGGCTGACCGCTGCTCGATAGGTCGTTCGTCAAGACGTTCTTCGACAAGCTCAGCCAGCATTGAGATGAACGCCGGGTGGGGCTCCGTGCCGGGCGTTGGCACCCGGACGAGCGTGATGTCGACCTCAGATGCAGTGGCAGCAGCTTCGACATCAAGGTCCCACAGCACCTCGACGTGGTCGCTGATGAATCCGATGGGAACGATGACGACCTGGTGTACGCCGCCATCGGCCAGCGATCGAAGCTCGTCGTTGACATCGGGTTCGAGCCATGGAACGGTGGGCGGCCCCGAGCGACTCTGCCACGCGAGATGCCATTCGAGTGGATCACCCAACGGAGATGGTTCGAGTCGCTCCATCACCAGGCGGGCGGCCTCGCGAAGCTGGGCCTCGTAGTCACAGGTAGCAGCCATTGATGTTGGGATGGAATGGGCGGTGAACACGATTGTCGGGACGGCATCGGCATCCAGCGATGTGAGTGCGGCGATAGATCCGTCGACGATCGGGTCGATGAACCCGGGATGGTCGTAGTAGGCCCGTACCTTGTCGACGTGTGGAGCTCCGTCTCCGATCTCGATACGAGCTCGCTCGATGTCGTCGAGGTACTGCCGGCATGCCGAGTATGAGCTGTAAGCGGAGGTGACTACGGCCAGCACCCGCTGATGGCCTGCTGCCGCGATTTCGCGAAGCGTGTCGACAAGAAACGGCTGCCAATTGCGGTTGCCCCAGTAGACGGGCAGGTCATGCCCACGGTGTCGAAGCTCATCAGACAGCGAATTACGGATGCGTCGACACTGCTCGTTTATGGGACTGACACCGTTGAAGTGGTCGTAGTGAGAACCGACTTCTACGAGCCGTTCACGAGGAATTCCGCGGCCAGCGGTGACGTTCTCCAAAAAAGGCACCACATCGTTAGGGCCCTCGGGGCCCCCGAAGGAGAGAAGAAGGACGGCGTCGTAGCCGGGCATGAAAGTGAGCGTAGCGCTGTCGGCCTTTCAGTCATGCATGAACCTGGCTAGCCTCATCGTGCCGATGGGTGGAGGGTCTTTTGGGCTGTGCCCGCGCGGGGTGTTTCCACCGATCGGCACTAGCTGATGAGAGAACCGATTCCAGACCGCCGGTACCTCCGGACGCCAACATTCATGGCCCTCCTCGCTGGCCTTCTCGCGCTTCTGGGATGGTTCGCGTTCACTGCGTCAGCCGAGTCGGTCGACAACCTGCGCGGCGATATTCCGACAGGCGATGAGGTTCGTGCTGAGTTAGATGCGATTGCTGACCGACGCGTTGAGCTTGTTGGTGACCTGGTTGCTGCTGAGCGTTCAATCGCAGTGATTTTCGAAGCGCGTGAGCAGCTCGATTCGACACAGCGTCGTCTGACTGCGGAGATCGAAGCCTCTACGGAAAGCCTTCGGCTCGTCGGGATCCGTGCGTTCATGAGTGGTGGACCCGTCGGCGAGCTTGAGTTTCTTTCCGATGTCGGTGATGCGAGCGAACTCTCGTGGCGGAACCACCTCATTCGGAATCACGCTTCCTCATTCACGGTCGCAGTACAGCGCCTGCGTTTCGTGCGCTCACAAGCCGACGACAGTGTGCTTGAGAACATCGATCGGGCTGGAGAACTCCGCCACGAGATCGACATGCTTACTCTCAGCCTTGATGAGCTCGGGCCGGTCGAGGAGGAGGCTCGTCGCCTCGTTCCGCTGGCTGAGGCATGGGACCGCGCCGCGGTCTCTATCGCCGAGGGCTCATACGGAATCGCTCCCGCCGACAAGTGGAAAGCCCTCCGGCTCTGCGAGTCAACCCACAACTATGAAGCCATCAGCCCCAGCGGGCTCTATCGGGGCGCGTATCAGTTTGATATCGCGACCTGGTACGCGGTGGGTGGTGTTGGAGACCCGATACAGGCTCCGCCCGAAGAGCAAGATGCACGAGCCCGTGAGCTCTATGCCCGCCGCGGTGACCAGCCGTGGCCGGTCTGCGGCCGCTACCTCAAGTAGTAAGTTTCGGCTCTGCACTAGCCGTTGAACTTGCAGCGAGCGAGGCGGCTTACGGCGACGACTCAGGCGGAATCCAGCTCTCGGGTAGGAGATGTGGCGCCTTTACGCTGAGAATGCTCATCACCTCATCGGCCGACGGATTCACCATCACGACGTCGTCGATCACGACCGTTGGAACGGTCTCGTTTCCGTTTGCGTGCTGACGGACTGTGGCGGCGTGGCTGGGATCGTCCCAGATGTTGTGTTTCTCAAGAGGGACACCGGCCTTGCCAAGCGAGCGGTCGAGCATCATGCAGAAGCCACAGCCAGGTCGCCAATAGAAGTCGATGGTGCTGAGTTGCTTGGTCTCTGCATCGGTCATCGTTAGATTCCTCAGAAGTAGTGGGGCTCCGGGTTGCAACCTCATCCTGGCGTAGTTCGGTCCAAAACCGGACAGGGAACGCGCACTCTCGCCGACTACGGTCAACCGCCATGGCTATAACCCACGAGGCAGCGATCCGCGCCAAAGGCCTAACCCGCCGCTTTGGCGAACTCGACGCAGTCGCTGGCATGGACCTTGAGGTCGAACCTGGTGAGATCTACGGATTTCTCGGACCAAACGGTGCCGGAAAGTCGACGCTCGTTCGCATGCTCACAACCCTGCTCGCACCGACGGCTGGCCGGGCGTGGGTCGGCGGGGTCGATGTTGTAGAGCGTCCCGGCGACGTCCGATTCCTGATCGGTGTCGCGCTCCAGGAAGCTGGCCTCGACAAGAAGATGACCGGGCGCGAGGTACTCGTTACTCAAGGTCGGCTCTTCGGACTTACTCGAGCCGAGATTGATCGTCGAATCGAGGAGCTTTCCCCGATCCTGGACATGCCAGCCCTTGACCGCTTGGTTGGCACGTACTCGGGTGGTATGGCTCGTCGCCTTGATGTGGCAGCGGGTCTGATGCATAACCCGAGGGTTCTCTTCCTTGATGAACCAACAACCGGTCTGGACCCTCCTGGCCGCGTTCGGGTGTGGGAAGAAGTCCGACGCCTCAATGAGGAGGTGGGTATGACGTTGTTTCTCACGACCCAGTATCTGGAGGAAGCTGATGCGCTCGCTGATCGAGTCGGCATCATCGATGCAGGAAAGCTGGTCGCCGAAGGCACCCCTGCGGAACTGAAACGGTCGATTGGCGTCGATGTGATTACTGCGCACATCAACGGCGATGTCGCAGCTGCGATGAAGGCGTTAGCGGGAATGGAAGGCGCAACCTCTATTGACCACTATGGATCCGAGGTCCGCGTCAGCGCGACAAACGGCGGCCGACTCCTGAGTCCGGTAGCACTGGCACTTGATCGGGCTGGGGTGAGCGTGCGGGAACTCGCCATGCGATCCCCAACGCTTGACGACGTTTTCCTTGATGTCACAGGCCACCATCTTGAAGGAGGTGCGCCATGACCGTTATCGCCGCCCGGCCCGCCGGATTCTTCCGAGATATCGCGTCCATTGCGAGTCGGTCGATTCGACAACTGCCTCGAGATATTGAGTTCATTGGTCCAGCGCTTTTTATTCCCGTCTTCTTCCTGATTGTGAATGTCGGCTCGCTGCAAAACGTGGCGGGCTTCACCGACATTCGGATCAATTACAAGGCGTACCAGTTGCCGGTGGCCATCGTCTTCGCTGTCACTGGCGTCACTCGGGCGCAGGCACTGGTCCTGAATATCCAGGAGGGCTATTTCGACCGACTGATGCTCACGCCGGTCTCGCGGCGAGCGCTCCTGTTGGGCCACATGGCGGCCGACTTCGTGCTGGTGATTTGCCTCTCTATCCCGGTGGTGATCGTCGGCTTCATCATCGGAGTGCGGTTCCCGACCGGCCCGCTCGGCGTGATTGTGTTCATTCTGATCGCTGCATTGTGGGGAGTCGCCTACACCGGGATCCCCTACGCCATTGCGTTGAAGACAGGCAACCCTGGTGCAGTCAATTCGAGTTTCATGCTTTTCTTCCCCTTCGCGTTTCTCACCACGTCCTACGTTCCGGTCGAGGCGATGACTGGATGGATGGCTGCAATCGCTCGCTACAACCCCGTCACCTACCTGCTCGATGGCTTACGTTCGCTCTTTCTTGAATGGCAGTGGGATGAACTTGGTAAGTCTCTGATCGCCATCGGCGCTCTTGCCGTGGTGAGTCAATCGATGTCGTTTAAGGCGTTGAACGGTCGAATCAGACAGAAGTAGATGACGAGTCGACGGCCTCCGCTCGTAGCCTTCGCCGAGTGATTCTGGTCGATATCGACAACGTGAGCATGAGCCGACCGAACCGGCCGCTTTTCAGCGACGTTTCGGTCACTATCTCAAGCGGCGACCGACTCGGTGTCGTCGGCATCAACGGGACCGGCAAGTCAACCCTTCTTTCGATCATCGCGGGGACTCGAGAGTCTGAAGGCGGCTCCGTGCGCCGGGGTCGCGGCGTCACGATCGCGGCCGTTGATCAGGTGACCACGCTGCCCGCCGGCACAGTGCGAGACGCTGTCGGCGCCGGGTGGCGTGGCGAAGCTGCGCTCGATCGACTCGGACTCGGCGGCATCCTTGATCAATCCACCGACACGCTGTCGGGCGGACAGGAAAAGCGGGTGGCGCTGGCCCGTGCGCTGGTGGCTGACGCTGATCTTCTCATCCTTGACGAGCCCACTAACCATCTTGATGTCGATGCGATCGAGTGGCTCGAGACTGAGCTTCGAGCGTTCCGCGGTGGGCTTGTGGTGGTCACCCATGACCGCCATGTCCTCGATAGTGTCTCTAGCCGAATCCTTGAGCTCGACCGCGGGGCTTCCTTCGTTCACGAGGGCGGCTATGACGGCTATCTCGAAGGCCGCGCTGCTCGTGAAGAACGTGCTGCAGCCCACGAATCGACTCGCCGAAATCTTGCTCGGACCGAGCTTGCCTGGCTGCGCACTGGAGCGAAGGCACGCACCCGCAAGAGTAAGTCGCGCATCGAACGGGCGAACGTTTTGATTGCTGGTGGGCCCCAGGCGGCGGCTCGTGAAGGTGATCTTGATCTGGCCCAACTGCACTCGGGCACCCCTCGCTTAGGAGACCAGGTTGTTGAGCTTCACGATGTAAGCATCGGCTTCGAGGGTCTGGCTCCACTTGTCGAGGATCTTGATCTGCTGATTGACCGGCGGGAACGGCTCGGAATCGTTGGCGCCAACGGCTCAGGTAAATCAACGCTTCTTGATGTGATCGCCGGGCGCCGTGATCCGATTGCTGGTCGCCGTGTTGAAGGGCCGACCGTGTCGGTTGGATTGCACGATCAGCAAGGCCGAGACCTCGACCCGAAGCTTCGGGTTCGTCAGGCCATCGCCGGCGAGGGTGCCGAACCCGACTGGTGGGATGTTGCTCTTCTTGAGCGTTTCTGGTTCGACAAGGATGTTCAGAAGGCGCCGATCGAACTCTTGTCCGGGGGTGAGCGGCGTCGACTTCAGCTCGTCTTGACGTTGTCAGAGAAACCCAACGTACTGCTGCTTGATGAGCCGACCAACGATCTTGATCTCGACACGCTGCGGTCACTCGAGGACTTCCTCGACGATTGGCCCGGGGCTGTCATCGTGATCAGTCACGATCGCACGTTCCTGGAACGCACCGTTGACGACGTGTTGGTCATCGACAAGGGCCGGGCTCAACGCTGGCCAGGTGGCTATGCGGGTTGGCTCGAGGATCGGCAGTCGACATCGGTGGGTTCCGCGGCCAAGCGCGGAGTCGTCGGACCTGCCGTGACCAAGACGGCGGCGACTGCATCGATCGAGACTGCTGCGACTGCACCGGTCCCGGCTCATCGTTCGCGAAGCACGGTCCGTCATGAGCTGAAAACAGTCGAGCGGGAGGTTCTCAAAGTCGAGAAGGCCGTCGAGAGGCTTCGGGTCGGATTGGTCGATGCCAGCGCCGATCATGAGGCTCTTGCCAAGGTCGGTGCCGACTTGACTGTTCGGGAGCAGGAATTGAACGGCCTGGAGGAGCGTTGGTTGGAACTATCAGCCGAGATCGAAGAGATCGATGCTCAGTGACTGAATCAACGACCGATGGATACGCTGACGTCATGACCGACACCGTTGAGACCACCACCGAAACCGGTGACGAAGTGTTGATTGTGACCGAGTCCGCTCGTGCCACGGTCTTCGACATCCGGTCCAAAGAAGATGATGCCGAGACGTTGGGTCTTCGTATCGAGGTCACCGGCGCCACGGGCGTCGACTACACGTATGACCTTTCGCTCGAGCCGCTTGCCGAAGCCGCCGACGACGACTTCATCCATACGAACGAAGGGCTGGCCGTCATCATCCCGGCCAACAGTGTTGATGCCATGCGCGGCGCCACCCTTGACCTCCCCTCTGTCGCCGGACAGGGTGGTCTGGTCATCCGAAACCCGAATCGTCCCAATCCGCTCGGTGAGATGGGTCAGCTCGAACTCACTGGTGATTCGGCCAACAAGGTCCGCACGCTCCTCGCCGAACGCATCAACCCTGCTCTCGCTTCCCATGGCGGCTTCGCTGAGTTGGTCGGTGTCGATGGCGAGAAGGCCTATGTCACCATGGGCGGCGGTTGCCAGGGATGTGCCATGAGTGCTGCTACTTTGCGCGAGGGCATCTCGAAGGCGATCCTTGAGGCGATCCCCGAGATCACCGAAATTGTCGACACCACCGATCACGATCAGGGCGAAAACCCCTACTACAGCTAGCCAGACTCTCGTCTTGCTGCCGTTGGCCTACTTTCCAGGTAGAAAATCCGCGGTGCACACGGGTTAGAGGAGCTCCCGTACGCTGCTGGCGATGCCGGCGGCGTTGAGACCGAAGCCTGCGTGGAGGTCGTCGGGATGGCCGTGGGGCACGTACTCGACGGGTACGCCAAGGACTCGAATACGGCAGTCGGCGTCACGTTCACCGAGAGCATCACGCACACCAGCGCCGGCGCCGCCGACGCGAAGGCCGTCTTCGATTGACACGACTACGTCATGGGTGGCGAGGTCGTCGACCATGGATGGGTCGAGCGGTTGGACGACCCGTGGGTCATAGATGGTCACGTCGATTCCGTCGGCGGCCAGTAACTCGGCGGCGCCGACTGCGGCAGGCAGCATCTGACCGAAGCCGACCAGGGCAACTCGCCCGTCACCAGTCGTAACCTTGCGAGCGTTAAGGCCTGATCCGATCTCGTCGTGGCCGACATGGGCGGCTTTACCGCGAGACCAACGAATGGCGACTGGGCCGTCGCTGAGGTCCATGGCATCTTCCATCATCTGCTGGACTTCTTGGTAGCTCGAGGGTGCGAAGACGGTCATCCCCGGCACCTTCGTCAGCAGTACGAGATCAAGGATGCCGTGATGCGATGCCCCATCGGGTCCGGTGATTCCGGCACGGTCGAGACAGAAGATAACGGGTTGACCGTGGAGACCAACGTCGAGGTTGACCTGGTCGAAGGCTCTGGTGAGGAATGTGGCATAGAGCACCACAAGCGGTCGGAGCCCGCCCATCGCCATGCCGGTAGCCGCAGTGACTGCGTGTTGCTCGGCGATGCCGACATCGATGCAGCGGTCTGGGAATCGCTCCCGGAAGGGGAGTAGGCCGGTGGAGTCAGGCATGGCGGCCGTAATGGCAACGAGTTCGGCGTGCTGATCACCGAGCTTCACCAGCGTCTCCGAGAAGGCGGCCGTGTAGGACCCTTCCTTCATCGAGCCAGTGTCGTGCATGTTCTTGACGTCGTCCTGCTCCGCCGGAGCGTAGCCGCGGCCCTTTTGAGTGAGGACATGAACGAGTGTCGGCCCCTCGAACTCGGCGGCGTCGTGCAACGCCTCCTCGATCGACTCGACGTCGTGACCATCGAATGGACCGGTGTAACGGATACCGAGGTTCTCGAAGAACGCCGGTGGCTCCCACATCTCTCGAACCGCAGCCTTTGACATCTTGAGGCCGCGGCCAATTTGCTCGCCAACCCATGGAATGCGTTCAGCGATTTCCTCCACCTTTGCCTGACGGCGCATATAGACGGGGTTGTTGCGAATCTTGATCAGGCTCTCGGAGAGCCGAGACACGGTCGGCGCGTAGGAGCGACCGTTATCGTTGAGCACAATTACGACCTCGCTCCCCGAGTGGCCGAGATTGTTGAGGCCTTCAAAAGCCATACCGCCGGTGAGCGCACCGTCGCCGATGACGGCGACAACTCTGCGTCGCTCGTCGTTCGCGTTGAAGGCGGTGGCGAGGCCATGGGCATAACTCAGAACGGTGGATGCATGACTGTTTTCGATCCAGTCGTGCTCGGATTCACTGCGGCTGGGGTATCCGGACAGTCCACCGCCTTCACGAAGTTCAGCAAAGTTTGCGGCGCGTCCCGTGAGAATTTTGTGCACGTAGGCCTGGTGGCCGGTGTCCCAAAGGATCGGATCGTGGGGTGACCGAAACACTCGGTGAAGGGCGATCGTGAGCTCGACGGCGCCGAGGTTTGAGCCCAAATGACCGCCGTGCTCGTTCACAGATTCGATCACGAGGTGGCGGATTTGTTCAGCCAGATCATCGAGTTCGGCGTAGCTGCGGCCCAGCAGATCCTGCGGGCCGGTCAGCGTCTCAAGCAACATCGGACATAATTGTACCCGCCGGACCCGGCAGAAGGCGGGCGAGTGGCACGGCGAGGATGAGGCCGATGCTCAGCGCGACGATGCCGCCAACGGCATCGATCCAGTAGTGATTCGCCGTCACGATGATTGAGAACAGGGTGAGGACCGGATAGAGGGCAATCGCGCCTTTCGCCCAACGGGCTCGCAGGATCGGGAATAGAGCAACCGTGCACCACAGGGCCCATCCAACGTGAAGGCTCGGCATCGCGGCGTACTGGTTAGAGATTGACTCCATCGTTCCTGATTCAAACGACCACAGACCGCCTGGATCCACGAGTGTGTCGACATAGTCATGGCCCGGTACGCAGGCGCCGTACTGCGACGTGCAGTTCGAGAGCAGCCGTGGAGGCATCAGTGGGAAGAAGGCGAAGCCAATGAGAGCGAGGCTTGTCGTGGATGCCAGCGCCGACCGCATGTAGGTGTAGCGATGGGGAAATCGCAAAAACAACCAGACCATGGCGCCAATAGTCACCATGAAGTGGAACGAGCCATAGAAGATGTTCCAGAAGATGATGAAGGAGTCCCAATCCAAGAATTTCTGGTGGATCCATTCCTCAAAGTAGAGACCGAGGGCCTTCTCGCCGTCGATGACGCGAATGGCGTTGTCGAAGGCTGATTCCTTGATCGACGTGCCCATCGTTGAACCGAACTGATTTCGAACCGCTGAGTAGATGACGTAGAAGACCAGCGTGATCAGTGCTTCAACCCACCAGCGAAGTCGGCGATGAGGAGTGGCATCGTGGGGCGCAGTCTCGTTGGAATTATCCAACGTCGAATTCTCGTTCGTCACACCACTTCCCTCTCCGCTTGAGGTTCCAGCGAACCAACGATCCGGGTCGGGATCGTACCGGCGGTAAGATGGAGCTGTCATGCAGCCCCATGGAGGTCTCGTGCTCGACACCGAGTTGATCAATCGCACACTGTCCACTGCGCTCACTACGGGTGGCGACTTTGCGGAGGTATTTGTCGAGGACAAACGGTCTTCGTCGGCCGTGCTCGATGATGGCCGAGTTGAGGAACTCACCAGTGGACGTGACCGTGGCGCTGGTATCCGGGTGGTTGTCGGTGAGACCACCGGGTTCGCTCATACCGCTGATCTCTCCGAGGCGGGTCTTGCTGGAGCGGCTCGGGCCGCGGCTGCTGCTGCTCGTGGTGGAGGGGGTGGTATTCGTGAAGTCAACGTCTCCGCGATCGACGTGCCGCGAGGCACCCCGGTTCGGATCCCGCCAGAGGAGGTAGCCAAGGCAACCAAGGTCGGCCTGCTCACACTGGCTAATGAAGCTGCGCGGGGGAGTGGCTCGGCCATTACCCAGGTCTCGGCTCGCTATGGCGACAGTCGTCGCCGCATCCTTGTTGCGAACTCTGACGGGCTTCTCGCCGAGGACGATCAGATCCGCACACTCTTTTCGGTGAGCTGCGTCGCCACCGGCGATACGGGTCTGCAAACCGGTCGTGAGTCGGCCGGCCGCACCATCGGCTTCGAACTCTTTGATGAGACTGATGTCGAGGCGATGGCTCGCCGAGCCGCCGAGCGTGCGCTCACCAAACTCAACGCCCGTCCAGCGCCGTCTGGGGCCATCCCTGTCGTGGTCGGCCCAGGTGGTGGAGGCGTTCTCTTCCACGAGGCGTGCGGCCATGGCCTCGAAGCCGACCTTGTTGCCAAGTCTGCTTCCGTCTTCGCCAACCGCGTTGGCGAGAAGGTAGCCGCCGACTGCGTCACATTGATCGATGATGGCACCATGGCCGGTGAGTGGGGCCACTTTGCCATCGACGATGAGGGCCGCCCTGCCGGCAACAACATTCTGATCAAGGATGGCGTGCTCACCGACTACATGTGGGACTACCTGCGGGCCCGTAAGGAGGGTCGTGTTGGTTCAGGCAACGGTCGTCGCCAGAGCTATCAACATCTGCCGATGGTACGAATGACCAACACCTACATCAGTAACGGAATCGAGGACCCTGCAGCGATCGTGGCTGATACAGAGTCAGGTATCTATGTCGCTCAGTTGGGCGGCGGACAAGTCAACACTGCGACGGGTGACTTTGTCTTTGGTATGACTGAGGCGTACGTGATCGAGAACGGCGAAATCACCGACCCAATCCGCGAAGGCAATCTCATTGGCAACGGTCCTGAAGTACTCACCCGTATCGACGCCCTTGGTAATGATTTCGCCATGGGTTCGCCCGGCATGTGTGGCAAGGACGGCCAGGGGGTTCCCGTTGGTGATGGCACGCCGACCCTTCGGGTCGAAAGCCTCACCGTCGGCGGCACGGCTGCCTGATCCGATGAGTGAACTTCTTGATCTAGCCACCCGTGTTGCGGGGTGGGCCAAGGACGGCGAACAGGTTGAGGCCTATGTCGTTCACGAGCGTGAGACCGAGGTCCGCGCCTATGAGGGTGAGATTGAATCGCTTTCGAGCGCTGAGAGCCAAGGCATCGGCGTTCGTGTCGTTGTCGACGGTAAGCAGGGCTATGCCTACGCCGGCACTCTCGACGAGGACGCACTCGGTGAGACGCTCAGCGAGGCCCGCGATAACGCGGCGTTCGCCGAGTCAGACGAGTTCAACGGTGTGGCTGAGCCCGATGGTGTCTCTCCGGCTGTGCTCGAGCTTTTCGACGAGCGACTGGCGTCGTTCTCGACGGACGACAAGGTGGCGCTGGCGATTGAACTCGAACGGGCAACCCGTGCCGCAGATCCTCGGATCAGTGGCATCGAGTCGGCCGAGTACATCGACACGATCTATGAATCGGCGGTGGCTACGTCCACCGGCATCGCTTCGGTGACCCGCGAAACTGGCTGCTATGTCTCGGCCTACGCGCTCGCCGAGGAGAACGCTGAAACCCAGACAGGCTTCGGTTTCTCTCTTGGTCGGTACCCGGGCGAACTCGACGTGTCTGTGGCCGCTGCGGACGCTGCCGAACGGGCCACACGATTGCTCGGCGCCGTAAAGCCGTCCACCGCTCGACTCACTGTCGTGCTCGACCCGTGGGTTACCGCTCAGCTACTTGGCATTATCGGACACACGCTCACCGGTGAAGCGGTGCTGAAAGGTCGCTCACTCTTTGCCGAACGTATGGGCGAGGAGGTGGCGATGTCCTCGATCACGCTCCTTGACAACGCCACGAACCCTGATGCGTTCACCGCATCGATGGTTGATGGCGAAGGCCTGGCCACACGCGCCACGCCGTTGATTTCCGACGGTGTCCTTCAAGGTTTCCTTCACAACTCGTACTCGGGTCGTCGCTCCGGCACCGCATCCACCGGCTCAGCTGTACGTGGCGGCTTCAAGGGAGCCCCGGGCGTAGGTGCACAGGCGCTCGTGCTTTCCCCGGGGACTCGAACTCAGGCCGAATTGATCTCTGACATCGACGATGGTTTTCTCGTGCAAGAAGTCGCCGGTCTGCATTCCGGTGTCAACCCGGTCTCAGGTGATTTCTCCACGGGGGCTGAGGGTCTTCGGATCCGTAATGGTGAAATTGCTGAGCCGATTCGTGAGGTCACGATCGCATCCACACTCCAGCGTCTCCTTCAGGATGTGCAGGGCATCGGTAACGATCTCGAATTCTTGCCGATGAGTGCCGCTGGCGTTTCGCTAGTGGTTGCCGATGTCACCATGTCCGGCGGCTGATCAACCCGTGACTGAACCCATTGAGTTGGCTCGTTCGATTCTCGAACGCGTTGACGGTGACGAAGCGGTAGAAGTATGTGTCGGCCGTTCTGTGCGAACCGAGGTGCGTGTCCACGGCGGCGAGGTTGAATCCTTGACCTTGGCTGAAAGCCATGGCATCGGCGTCCGGGTCATCCTTCAGGGCGCTGACGGCAATCGTGAGGGTTTGAGCCACGCCGGGTCCTTCGACGCTGACGTTGTCGATGATCTACTCGCAGAAGCACGTGACAATGCACTGTTCGCTGAACCCGACCCGCATGTGGCGCTCGCTCAACCTGATGGTGTGCCCATCAGTGGCATCGATCCATGGAGTGACGCTGTCGAGAAAATGTCGGTGGATGACAAGATCGCCATCGCCGTCGCGGTCGAGGCCGCGGCACTCGCCGCAGATCCTCGGGTCCGAGGTGCACGAACATCGGTCTACGGGGACTCTCGAAGCGAGAGCGCAATCGTCAGCACTGCTGGCATCGAGACCACTGGTCGGTCAACTGGGGCATCGACGTCCACCATGGTGCTGATCGATGATGTCGACGGGGGAACACGCACCGGCTCAGCGGTCGATGCTTCGCAGTCCCCCCTCGATCTTGATCCGCAGATGGTCGCCGATCGAGCCGTGCAGCGGGGGCTTCAACTTCTCGATGCGCGCCAGCCGACCACCGGTCGCCCCTCTGTCGTATTCGAGCCTCGCTTTGCCGCAACGGTGCTCGGCTTGGTTGCAGCAATGTTGGCCGGGGACCGAGTCGTGAAGGGGCGTACGCCTTTCGCAGACCGTGTCGGTCAGCAGATCGCGGCGACACTGCTCACGATGTTCGACGATCCCACGGACGCGGCATCGCTCGGTGCATCGGCGACCGATGGCGAGGGACTGGCCTGCCGTCGGGTCCCGCTCGTTTCGAACGGTGTGCTCGATGGTTTCCTCCACGACTGCCACACCGCGCGGGTCGCAGGCTCAGCTTCGACAGGCTCAGCACTTCGTTCCGTCCGGGGCACCCCTTCGCCCGGGTTCCGGGCCCTGCACGTTTCTCCTGGAAGAGGCGACCTTGCGTCGTTCATCGCGGACATTGACGATGGACTCCTCGTGGCCGGCCTTCAGGGTCTGCACTCAGGCGTCAACCCTGTCTCTGGCGATCTATCGGTTGGTGTAGAGGGCATCCGTATTCGAGATGGCGTACTCGCAGAGCCGATCCGAGAGGCCACTCTTGCGGGGGCGATCCCTCGCATGTTACTTGACATCACCCGTATTGGCGACGATCTCGAACGACTACCCGGGGGTTCTCACGTCCCCTCGATCGTTCTCGATGGCCTCACCCTTGGCGGTTCCGGATCATGAGCCGCTTTGTCGACGCTGCGTTCTAATCTCCAATCCGTATGGAGATCCTCCACGCCATCGTGCTCGGCATTGTTCAGGGCCTGTCAGAGTTCTTGCCGATCTCGTCAAGTGGGCATCTGGAGTTGACGAGATGGGCGTTTGGATGGGATGCCCTCACCCCCGAGATCGAGACCGCCTTCGACGTCGCCGTCCATCTCGGCACGCTGGTCGGCGCAATCGGCTATCTACACAACGATGTTCGTCGCTACCTTGCGGCAGGCTTCGCTCCGCTGCGAGGAGCGCCGCTCGACACCGATGGAAAGATCGCCTGGTGCCTCGTGGCGTCGGCCGTCCCCGCTGGGATCACCGGTGTGTTGTTAAAAGATCAGATCTCTGGTCTCGACAGCATCTGGATGATTGCGACGATGTTAATTGTGTTCGGCCTGATCTTGTTGGCGGCTGATCGAATGCAGGGTGATAGAACGCTGACGGAGTTCCGCCTACGCGATGCTTTGGCCATGGGGATCGGTCAGGCATTTGCCCTACAACCAGGCGTTTCTCGGTCTGGAGTGACCCTCACGGTTGCCCGAGCGTTCGGCTACAGCCGCGACTCAGCGGCTCGTCTCGTCTTCTTGATGGGGCTTCCCGTCATCGCCGGCGCCGGTGTGTTCGCTCTTGCCGATGCGTCGATCCCGAGCTCGTTCTGGCCGCCATTCCTCTGGGGTATGGCGGCGTCAGCAGTCACGGGCTGGGTCGCCGTATGGGGCACGCTCAGGATCGTCCGCTCGCACACGTTCGCTCCATTCGTGACATACCGGGTCATCGTGGGTCTCACGGTCCTTTTGGTCCTTGCAACCGGTATCCGCTGACCGACTCGAGCCTCAGCGCCCGACCAGGGTTACCTCAATGCCGCCGCGACCGAGTTCTTCAACGACCCGCGAGATCGCCGTGTCATCAACTGACACCGTGACCGAACCTGGTTGAGTCGAGACCGCGATTCCATCATCGACGAGGATGTGGCCATCGAGAATTGCCACCATGCCGACTAGGTCGCCAACGGCGTAGATATCGGCCGACACGGAAATAGTGACGGCGTGTCGGCCCTCGTCTACGGCCGCTGCAACGGGGCCAGCTCCAGTCATGCCGAGGTCGGCGGAACGTAGAATCTCGCCCTTGGTCAGTGACACCCGGGTGCGTTCGCCGGTTGGATCGTCTATGACGGCATCGACCGGCAGAAGAGCGGTGGGTGCAGGTTGGCGAACGACATCGCGGCTCGCCACTCGTGTTCCCGCCTCGATTACGCCGGTCGCGACCCAGACATCCCGCCCGGATCCCCATGCAGCCTCAGCATCGGTCATGGCGCGACTGGCGGACGTAACGGTCTGAGCGACCAGCACAGCAGCGACGAGCGCAGCGACCGCCCGCCAGATCGGTATTCGGCGAGTCAGCATCCGAAGGCGAGCAAATGTGGAGGTGACCGACGCTGTCGCAGTCGGTCGTCGAAGTTGGTACGCCATGACAGATTCACTTCCGAAGCTCGATGTTCAGGAGGGGAAGTGGATTGTGGCGCTCGAGGAGCGAACTCAGTCAGATGAGGAGGACGTGCTGCTCGTCGATCCGGATGTACTCGACGACGAGTCTTTCTTTGATGTTGGACTCTTCGAAGAGGAATCGCTCTTGGAGGAGGAATCGCTCTTGGAGGAGGAATCGCTCGTGGAGACGGAGTCGCTTGAGGAAGAGTCGCTCGAGGAGGACGTGTCGCCGGAACCGGACGACGAAGAGCTTTCGCTCGACCGAGATTTGGCCGTCGATCCGTGGTCGTTCTTGTAGAACCCGTCGCCTTTGAATGCGATACCGACCTTGGAAAACACCTTCCTCACACCGGCACCGCACTCGCTGGGTTCGCCTTCGTGAACCTGTGGACAGATGGTGAGGGCGTCGTCGGCGAAGGACTGCCAAAGTTCGAACATCTCGCCGGTGCGTTCACATCGATAGTCATAGGTCGGCACGGCTGAGCAGGGTACTGGCGTTCGAGACGCAGAACACCGTACGATGGGGTCGTGGTTGCACTCATCGGGGGACTGGTGCTGGCCTACCTTGCCGGAACATTCCCGTCCGCCCTCATTATTGGTCGTCGCGTCGGCACTGACCCGACCCTGGCGGGATCACGCAACCCGGGCGCATCCAACGTCTATCGATTGATCGGCCGCCGAGCCGGTGTCATCGTTGGATTGATCGACATGTTGAAGGGCGCAATCCCCACCGCGATCGCCCTTGCTGTTGCCGGGCGTCCGGAGGCGCACGCGGTCTGGTTAGCCGCAGTCGCCGGTCATGTGTGGCCGGTCACGCGAAACTTCCGGGGCGGTAAGGGCATGGCAACAGCAGGTGGCGGTGGCATCGTTCTCGGTCCCATCGTCGGCCTTGCGTGCGCTCTACTCTTTCTCGGCATTGTGAAATTTGGCCGTGTTGCGGCCATCGGCTCATTATCGTGCGCGGTCGCCTACCCGATCGTCAGTGCCGTCGTCGGTCGGCCAGGATGGGAGATAGCGGTGTCGTCAGGAGTCGCTGTGATCCTTTTCGTGCGTCACCAGAGCAATATTCGGCGGCTGCTGCGTCACGAGAAGTCGACCGTCACGGGTTGAGGGGGATTGGACGCCATGGCGATGCTGGTCGGTGGCTCGACTTGCAGCGCGTGACCAGTGAACTGAGCCTCAAGGATCCAGCCGCCGGCGCTGATGTCGCGGAGATGGCCACGTCGATCACCTACTCCCGCCATTGACCTGATCTCCCAACCGGGTTGGCCTTAGGCAACACTGGTGGCACTCTGGCGACGTGATCTCGCTGGATGAAGCACGTCAATATGTCCTCGACCGGGTCGTAAGGCTTCCGGTCGTAACCGTTCCCCTCGCTGATGCTGCCGGGCTGGTTCTGGCTGCTGATGCCATGGCCGCAGAGCAGGTTCCACCGTTCGACAACACGGCGATGGACGGCTTTGCCGTCCGAGCGGCTGACACCGTTGGTGCACCGTTGGTACTGGAGATGATCGGCACGGTCGCTGCCGGCGCGGCATTTGACGGTGAATGCGGTGCGGGTCAAGCCGTCCGCATCATGACTGGCGCGCCAATGCCCTTAGGTGCCGATGCGGTAGTGATGGTCGAGCGCACAGCACTTGATGAGGCGGCTGAATCGGTGGAGATAGAAATCGAAGTCCCGGTGGGCAACCATGTGCGTACTGCTGGTGAAGACGTGCAGCCCGGTGATCTCTTGTTCCCTGCCGGAACTCAACTCACGGCCGGCCACCTTGGAGTCCTCGCCAGCGTCGGCTTTCAGGTGGTCAACGTCGTTCGTCGCCCGAGAGTCGGTGTTGTTTCGACCGGCGACGAGTTGGTAGACGATGGCCGGGCACTTGAACCGGGCGAGATCCGCGACTCAAACCGCCGAACTTTACTCGCCTTGGTCGCTGAGGCCGGATGGGATGCCGTAGACCTTGGCATCGCTGTCGATGAGAAGGCTGACATCGAGGCGTCATTCGTGGAGGGAGCAGCTAGCTGCGACGCGGTACTGTCGTCGGGCGGTGTTTCGATGGGCGCATTCGACTATGTGAAGGTTGTACTGGACGAGATTGGCGACATGCGTTGGATGCAGATAGCGATCAAGCCGGCCAAACCGTTTGCGTTCGGCCTGATCGGTGAGACGCCGATGTTTGGGCTGCCCGGTAATCCCGTGTCATCGATGGTTTCGTTCGAACTGATGGCCAAGCCCGCACTCCGAAAAATGGCGGGGGAGGCGGACCTCGGTCCCCGGGTGGTCAGAGCAACGAGCGTAGACTCGCTCGGCCATTCTGCTGATGGAAAAACTCACTTCTTGCGCGTCGAAGGTGAACAGGACAGCTATGGGCGTTGGACCGTGCGCCGCGCCGGTGGCCAGGGATCTCATCAACTCACAGCTATGGCTCGAGCCGACGCGTTGGCAATGGTGCCCGATGGTTCAGCTATGGCGCCGGGCGACGAGGTCGACATCATCGTTCTCCGGTAGTGTTGAGCTTGTGACGACCGAGTTGATTGACGGGTTTGGGCGGGTGCATCATGACCTTCGCATTTCTGTCACCGACCGCTGCAACTTCCGCTGCACGTATTGCATGCCGCAGGAAGGCATGGAATGGCGTGCACGCGAAGAGATTCTCACCTTCGAGGAGATTGAGCGCCTGGCGAGGATCATGGTCGAGCGTTACGGTGTCGACTCGATCCGGCTGACCGGCGGTGAACCCACCGTCCGCGCCCGATTGCCCCTTCTCGTCGAGAAGCTCGCCGCCCTCGGGGTTGATCTCTCCATGACCACCAATGGCGTCTCGCTGCCGCTGCTGGCAGACGAACTCAAGCGGGCGGGCCTCAAGCGGCTGAACATCTCACTCGATTCGTTTCGTGCTGACCGCTTTCTTGAGCTCACCCGCCGTGACGAACTCCAGCGCACATTGGCCGGCATCGATGCAGCACTCGAAGCTGGGTTCGATCCGGTGAAGATCAATGTCGTGATCATGCGCGGCATCAACGATGACGAAATCCTTGACTTTGCCGAATTCGGGCGTGAGAAGGGCGTCATCGTTCGGTTCATCGAATTTATGCCCCTCGATGCAGACGAGATCTGGAACAACTCACTCGTCGTCACACAGAGCGAAATTGTCGACATCCTTGGGGCGGAGTACGACCTCGAGTCGGTCGTGCGAACGTCGGCGCCGGCCACTCGATGGCGTTACGCCGACGGCAAGGGCGAGATCGGCGTCGTCGCAAGCGTCAGTGAATCGTTTTGTGAGAGTTGTGATCGCGTCCGTATCACGGCCGACGGTCAGTTCCGCAGTTGCCTGTTTGCAACCGAAGAGACTGATGTTCGGGCACTCCTGAGGGATGGTTCCAGCGATGATGTGGTTGCTGAGGCACTGGAGCGCACGGTAGCCGCCAAGTGGGCTGGTCATCAGATCAACCAGGTCCAGTTCATTCGGCCTCGGCGAAGCATGTCCGAAATCGGTGGCTGAGGAGCCATAGACTCCGTCGCATGTCAGACAGCGGCTTCACCCACCTCGACCCCCTCGGCCGGGCCCGTATGGTCGACGTGACCCCGAAGGAAGCGTCGCATCGCAGGGCGATAGCCCGTGGACGTGTGTCGATGACTACGGAAACGGCTTCAGCCGTTGCCCAGGGTGCAATCAAGAAGGGCGATGTGCTCGCCGTTGCCCGTGTGGCTGGCATTCAGGCTGCGAAGCGGACGGCAGATCTGATTCCTCTGTGTCATCCCCTTCTGGTCGGGGCGGTCACTGTCAACTTTGAGATCAACGATGAGTCGATCGAGGTTGAGGCCGCCGTTGAAACCATCGATCGCACGGGTGTGGAGATGGAAGCACTCACGGCGTGCAGCGTTGCCGCCCTCACGATCTACGACATGTGTAAGTCGATGGATCGAAGCATGGTGATCGGAGAAATAGCGCTCTGGGAAAAGACTGGGGGTCGGTCGGGGCAGTATCGTCGCAACGAAACTGACGCCTCAGATCAACCCCTCGGTGAGTAGTCTCGGGTCACGTATTCCGCGCTAGTGTCAGGTCGATGACCCTGGTGGGGTACAACACTGACTAAATGGTTGCTTTCTTGTTGCGTTCTGTAGTAAAATTGTAACCTGGAGACCGGGTTCTGCAATCTGCGGGCCTTCCTGGAGGGACTTTCCAGTGTCGACGTCGATTGTCTTGCTTACTCTTGCCGCTGGCTGGGGTATTTATATGGTGGTGTGGTGGCGCGACGCGCGAAAAACCACATCATTCGGACGCGACCGCATGGGTTCGTTTAGCTCCGGTATGGACACTCTCGGCAGTTCGAGCCCCCGGATGCCGCTCTCGATCACTGCTGGCTCAGCCGCATCTCTCAAGCCCCGCACCATGGCCGATGCCGCTCGCCGCCGCCGTACGATCGGTGTGGCGCTCGGCGTAGCTGCGGTTGTCTCCTTGCTCGCAGCTTTGGTTCTGGGCCCAGTCGCCGTATTCATGCATCTATTCACTGATGTTTCCCTGATCTGGTATAGCTACGGATGCGTGCGCCGTCGCAATCTGGCGGTCGAACGCGAGATCAAGGTTCAGATGCTGTATCCCGAACATGTCACTCCTCTTAGAGGGCATGAGCGTCGGACTGTCAACGCCTGATCCACCCGCTGAATCCGTAGGTGCATCCGCTACGATGACGGCTCCTTACGGGGGTGTAGCTCAGTTGGTAGAGCGCCTCGGTCGCATCGAGGAGGCCAGGGGTTCAACTCCCCTCACCTCCACCCCGTGAAATCCCAGTGCCCGGCTAGCCGGCCTGGGATTTCGTTGTTCTTGATCCAATGCTTTCGACGTTGGATTCAACGGCGACCGACTGCCAGACTCGCCGCACCGTCACCCAGAGTGTGCTGACGTACCCCCCGACGAAATGCTCGGAACAGGTCATAGATGAGTGGCGAATGCCGACTGGAGTGCAACGGACTCTTTCGGAGGAGCATTCGTGGCGACCAACCAACAGGACCTCGGCATGAAGGCGCCGAAGACGCCTGAGGGACTCGGCATTCCTTACGCGCTGGTGACTGACCTTGTCCTGCGACGGATCCTGCTCGACGGCAAAGCCAATGTGGCCAGTCTTGCCCGAGCACTCGCTCTACACGCAGGACTCGTTGACAACATCGTGCAGGAGCTTCGCGACAAGAAGGAGATCGAAGTTCTGGGCATGGAAGGGCGCAACTACACGCTCGCCCTTACCCAGTTCGGTCAAAAGCACGCAAATGAACGAATGGCGAAGACACGTTATGCGGGCGCCGCTCCCGTGTCGCTTGACGTCTACCGAGCTGTCGTAGCTCACCAGCGCCTCGCTGTTTCTGTCAATCGCGCAGTTCTTAAGGACGCATTCTCAGACCTTGTGATCGCAGATGAACTGCTTGACGAACTTGGACCGGCGCTGAATGCCAACGGGGCCATGTTCTTGTACGGCCCCCCCGGCACCGGCAAGACGTCGATTGCCGAGCGCGTTGTTCGCATCAGCCCTGACATGGTGCTGGTGCCGCGAGCGTTGGAAGTCGACGGCCAGATCATCTCGGTCTTCGATCAGACAGTTCACATCCCGGCTGATGAGCAGCCCGAAGAACTTGACGCCCGGTGGGTGCTCTGCAGCCGCCCACGTGTTGTCGTCGGCGGCGAGTTGACTGGCGCAATGCTCGATCTGACCTACGACCAGTCATCGGGCGTGTACCTGGCGCCGCTACAGATGAAGGCCAACAATGGTGTAATGATTATCGACGACTTCGGTCGTCAAGTACTGACGCCCGATCAGTTGCTGAACCGTTGGATTGTGCCCCTCGACCGCCGCGTCGACTATCTGTCGCTGAACTATGGTGTGAGCTTTGAAGTGCCATTTGATGTGAAGGTGGTGCTTTCGACCAACCTTGACCCCTCGGATCTTGGTGACGAGGCCTTCTTCCGCCGGATCCAGACCAAGATCTTCATTGGCGCGATTACCGAAGAGGCATTCGACTGGATCCTTTCTCGTGTCGCTCACACCATGGGCGTGGGGTGCAACGCTGATTCCGCCGAGTATCTGCGAATGATGTGCATCCGAGAAGGTGGCGATCTGCGCCCCTACCTGCCAGCCGATGTTTGCAAATTGGTGAAGGCGGTGGCCCAGTACGAGGGGAAACCGTCGGTTCTTGACCAGGCGAATATCGATCGCGTACTAGGGCTCTATTACACTCGGGGAGTAGGCGGTTCGGGTGGCTACGGCAAGTCCGATGCCCGGCGGTCAATGGCAGAAATCCTTGATTCCCCGAAGGGCAGCGAAGCCGTATCAGGACCGGTAAGTACGTTCTGACACCGGCCACGTTCACATGGGTGACCTTGCTACGCGTCGGACACTTTGTGCCGTGCCTCTTCGGCGCTGACAGCAGGATCATCGCTTGACCACGGGAAGTTGATCCACTGGTTTGTGCGTTTCCAGACGTATTCGCACTTCACGAGACTGTGCGACTTCTCGTAGAGGACGGCGCTGCGAACCTCGCCGACCTTCTCCGTGCAGAGATCGTGGACCATCTTGAGCGTGTGGCCCGTATCGGCCACATCGTCTGCGATGAGAATTTTGGCATCTTCCATATCGACAAAGTCGACATAGGGCGGGAGCATGACTGGTACGGGCAGACGTTCGTCAACGCCGGTGTAGTACTCGCAGTTCATGACATAAATGTTCTTGACCGAGAGGGCGTAGCCAAGCGACGCTGCAGCAAAAAGGCCACCACGGGCAATGGCCAGGATCATTTCGGGGCGGTAGCCGTCGTCGGCAACAACCTGGGCTAGTTCCCGGACTGCTGTTCCGTAGGTGGCCCAATCAAGGACTTCGCGCTCTTCGCTCATCCGGGCACCATAGCGGGACAAAGGTCGCCCGATTCGTGAAGGGACTGGTTCCGTGTCAGCATTCGCATATGGATCCAATTCAGGACACGATGGCCCGTTGGAAAGATGGTCTTCGCGCCGGTTTCCCCGATGGCTACGATTCCGTGCTGCACGAGAACTGCGAGTTCTACTCGCCCGTACTGTTCAAGCCGCTGAGGGGTAGAGAGATGACCGCCATGTATCTGGCGGCTGCAGGGAACGTGCTTCCCGGGGGTGAATCCAACGACAATGCGGCGCCTGGTGGCGAGGGTACCGGAAAGTTCCGTTACACGAAGGAAGTGCTCGATGGACACCATGCGGTGCTTGAGTTCGAGACCATGGTGGGCGACGTCTCCGTCAACGGCGTTGACATCATCACGTGTGATGACGACGGCATGATCACTGAGTTCAAGGTGATGCTGCGACCGCAGCGGGCCGTGGAATCCGTGCGTGAAGGCATGGCTGCCATGCTGGAGAAGATGAACGGCTGAAGGCCGTCAGTCGTCGAGTCCAGTGGTCGGCGCGGCTCGAGCATCGCCGACCGGAGCTGGTCGAAGCTCCAGCGTCCGCTCGCGAAAGAAAATGAACAGGCCGGTCGCGACGACGATTGAGATGCCGACCCACTGAAGTCCGCCTGGAAACTCGTTAAAGAAGAGATAGCCGAAGATCGTGGCGCTCACGATCTCGAGATAGCTGAATGGTGCCAGAATTGATGCCGGCGCTAACTGGTAGGCAATAACAATGGTGATGTGAGCCACGGTCGAGACGACGCCCATCAAGGCAAGAAGGGCGATCTCTGCGCCCAGGTTTGGAAGGGTCAGTCGATAGTCGAATGCTCCGACCAACTCGCCAATCACGATGCAGACGCCGATCGTTATCATGCCGCCCGTAGCTGACCACAGCTGCATGGTTACGGGGTGTTCCCCGGCCCCATAGCGGCGGGGGATCAGCAGATAGGTGGCAAACATCAGCGCTGCCAGCAAGGGGAGAAGAGCGACTGCACCGAAGAGTTCGTAGCCCGGCTGTACGACCAGTAGCGCTCCACAGAAGCCGATAACCGAGGCAATGCGTCGTGGCCAACCGACATGATCACCAAGAAAGACCGCTGACAAAGCGAGCAACAGCATTGGTTCGATAAAGAACACGGCGATGGTGTCGGCTAACGGCATGTACTTCACTGCGACGAAGAAGATCATGCTCCCGCCGCCGTGGAGCGCACCCCGCACCAAATGGATGAACGGTCGCATCGGCAGCAAGGTTGGGCGAGGCCGGTCAGGCTGGATTCGCTGCGCCAAAATCGACCTCGAAAGTGCGATGCCAAGGAAGACGAAAACGAACTGAGCTGCGAAACGTCCGAACCCGATACTCGCCGGCGCGAGGTCATAGTTCGTTGAAAGCGACTTCGCCGCAGCGTCCATGAGTGGGATCAAGGCCATGGCGGCGACGAGTAGCACCATTGCTCGCACCACTGGCCCTGATTGCATCTTGCCCCTCCCTCAAACGGTGACGGGAGGCTAGTGCTCTCTCGCTGGTTTCATTGCGCTACGTGGAGCCGTAGTGTCGCCCCGGAGTCATGCGGACCGAGGGGGGATCGTGGGCGCACTCTTGGGGCTGATAGCAGCGTTGACGATCACCGCGGGCGACTTCTTCTCGCGGAGGGTCACAAATGAGATCGGCCCGATCGTCGCCGCCAGTTCGACCAGCTTTCTCGCCACACTGACCACCCTCGTTTTCGCGTTTGCCACCGATGGGTCGCTGATCGCCGGAGACATGCTCCTTGGCGCACTCTCTGGCATCGGTTTCGGTGTCGGCATCGCCACCTACCTCCATGGCGTATACATCTCATCATCTTCGGTGGTTGCGCCGGTCAATGCTTCGCTCGCGACGCTCATACCGTTCAGCTACGCCAGCATCGTTGGGGCTGTACCGCCACTCGTGGCAATTGCTGGTGCCGTAGCGACCATCGTCGGTCTGATCTTTGTGACGGTGGGTGGAGCGAAGGCCAGCAACGTTCGCGGTGGGTTTCCGGTTGCCGCCGCCTCGGGGCTGGGCTACGGATTCGGAACGGTTTTCATGATCAACCTCGACGACACATCGGGCAACTGGCCGCTGGTTGCGCAGCGTGGCATCGCTGTTCTTGTCGTCGTGCTCTACGCCTTGGCGCGCCGGCGCCCCTTGCTTCCACCGACGCGGTTTGCTCCAAACGTCATCGCTGGCGGCTTCTTCGCCGGCATGAGTTCGATCCTCTTACTCGCAGGTCTTTCGCTCAATGCACCGGCGGCATCGGTGACCGTCGCACTCTTCCCCGCCGCAGCAGTCGTCTCTGGCCGTCTGTTTTTCGGCGACTCTGTGTCACGTCCACAAGTAGTCGGACTGCTCATCGTCGTGGCCGGCACCGTAGGAATAGTGGTGGCCTAACGCACGTCTGGGGACAGACCCTAAACGTGCGTTGCCGTCCCCTCGTTATTGCCATCTGAGACCAAGCGAGTCTCGTGGTGATATCGGCAGTTGTTGGTCACGTGCTCGGTTCAAGTAACGCTGTCTGTCTGCGCGGCGATACTCAGTCGCGGCCGTCGAGGAGGCCTGCCACAAGGGCGGCGACTTCGCTGCGCTCGCTGCGAGTGAGGGTGACATGGCCAAAGAGGGGATGGCCGCGGAGGTGATCAACCACGGCTCCAATGCCGTCATAGCGGCCGACCCGGAGGTTGTCGCGCTGAGCGACGTCATGGGTGAGCACAACCTTGGACCGTTCGCCGATGCGAGTGAGAGCGGTGAGGAGCACGTTGCGTTCGAGGTTCTGTGCTTCGTCCACGATGATGAATGCATCAGTGATCGAGCGACCGCGGATGTGGGTGAGCGGGAGAATCTCGAGCAGTTGACGGCGGACTACTTCATCGACAACCTCGGGACCGGCGATGGCTTCAAGCGCGTCGGTGACGGCAGCTGCCCACGGTGACATTTTGTCGGACTCGTTGCCAGGGAGGTAGCCGAGGTCTTGGCCCCCGACGGCGTAAAGCGGACGAAAGACCATCACCCGCGAGTGAGTTCGCTTTTCGAGGACCGCATCAAGGGCGGCCGCGAGAGCCAGCACGGACTTGCCGGTGCCCGCCCGCCCGCCGAGTGACACGATCCCAACACTGTCATCCGTCAGCAGGTCGAGGGCGAGTTGCTGTTCCCGGGATCGAGCGCGGACGTCGAACACCGGCCGGTCGATGATCCGATGGACTCGCTTGTCGGCCTGAACCCGGCCAAGACCGCTCTGGCTTCCGGCCACCAGCGCCACGCCGGTGTTCACTGGGAGGTTGCGAGTCTCGTCGAGATCGATCATGCCGAACTCGAAGAATTCGTCGACGTCGCAGCTCTCGACCAGAAGATCCGTATAGCCGGTCCACCCGTCGCTCTCGACGTCGCTATCGCGGAACTCCACGGCGTCGAGGCCGACGACACCAGCCTTCAAACGCAGCGGTAGGTCCTTGGACACCAGGGTGACCTCGAGCCCTTCGGCGGCGAGGTTGTTGGCGACAGCAAGGATCCGGTGGTCGTTGTCGTTGCCCTGGAATGCCTCGGGCAGCGGTTCCGGGCTCGTGTGGTTCAGTTCGACGCGAACAGTGCCGCCGTAGTCGTTGATCTCGAGCTCTTTAAGGAGCGATCCGTGGGTCTCGCGTAACTCTTCGAGCGATCTCAGAGCGCTCCGCGCTGCCCACCCCAGATCGGGATGATGGCGTTTGCCTTCCAGTTCGGTCAGTACGACCAGCGGAAGAACGACGGCGTGTTCCTCGAAGCGTCGGAGCGCTGTCGGCTCGCTCAGCAAGACCGACGTATCGAGGACATAGGTACGGCGTGTGTCCGTCATGTCCTTACTGACGGTAGGTGTGACTGCCCACAGAGCGGGGGATGGTCGTTGCGCGTTCCTGAATACTCAGGTGACCTCAACGTTGATCTGGTGCCAACCTTCGGCGCCATCGGGTGCGACTGTCTTTGGCCCTATCGGCTGAATATCGCCGTTGCCATCGAATGCTCGCACGGCGATCTGGTGGCTTCCCTCGGTCGCATTCCAGTCGGTTTTCCATTGAACCCACGTCTCGTCGCTGCCCGGACGAGCGAGATCGCAAGGGATCCAGTCGTTGTCGTCGATGCTGATTTCCACAGCTGAAATGCCTCGGGTTGGTGCCCACGCCACACCGGCGACGGGCGTGATGCCGGCCGCGATCCGGGCTCGATGCTTTGGTACATCGACACGCGACGTCGTCTTCATTGGCCCGTCCTTGGACCAACCGAGGTCGATCCAGTACCCGTTGAAATCTTCCAAGGTGGTCATCCGGATCTCTTTGATCCACTTGGTGGCCGATACGTAGCCGTAGATACCGGCCACCACGAGTCGAGCTGGGAAACCACTGCGAATCGGGAGGGGCTCACCGTTCATGCCGACGGCGAGCAGTGCATTGCGGCCGTCGCCAAGGATCTCGGTGGGAAAGCCCGAGGTCCAGTCGTCGACTGAGCTGCTTGTGACCTGGGTTGCACCAGGCTGGACGCCGGCCCGTTCGAGCAGATCGACAAGCGGGATACCCGTCCACACCGCGTTGCCGACAAGGTCGCCGCCAATTGGGTTGGAGACGCACGACATCGTGATCGCTTGGTCGACGAGATCCATACCGAGGATCTCGTTGTAGGTCAACTCATATGGGTTGTCGACCATGCCGGTTAACTTCAGTCTCCAGCCGGCAGGATCGACTTGGGGGATCGAAAAGGCGGTGTCGATGCGGTAGAACTCCTCGTTGGGAGTGATCCAGCGAGTGAGGCCCTCGGGAGAGACAAAGGGCGCTGTTGTGACAGCGGTCGATGCTGTCGCTACGGCCTCGGTCGTTGTGGTTGACGTGGCGGCGGTAGTCGTGGTCGTCGGAAGCACAATGGCATCGCGGGCGAGTTCGGCCGCTGACGGCCCCGCAGTCGCCTTACCCAAACCGACACCGGTAAGTGCGATGGCACCGGCCCCTCCGCTCCAGGCCAAGAAGGCCCGGCGGCTTCGCGGTGGGTT
>JABIQM010000155.1 GCA_018699415.1 Acidimicrobiaceae bacterium | reverse complement strand
GTGGGTCCGCCATTCATCGAGGCCTGTGTCATCTGCGACCTGGTCGATGGCGCCGCCGGTCGTCTCGGCGAACGCGGCGCCAGCTTCGGGGTCAGAGAAGGCGATCTGGAGATCGTTATCGCGTTCTTCGACTCCGACTGCACCGGCGATCCACGCGTCCGTCGAAAGGATCTCGTCGCCTGCAGCACCCAAGACCGTGACGAGGATGTGCACGATTCAGTCGTCGCCGTGCTGGCGCAGAAAGCGTTGGAACTCTGCGGCCAGATCGTCAGCGTTGGGGAGTGATTCTGCAGTACGGGCATCGAACCGCTGTTCGAGTCGGCCGACGTAGCCGGTGATGTCGGCATCGCCCACCATGGCCGAGTTGACCCGCTGTTCCCATGCCTGGGCCTCATCGTCAAGGCTCGACCACCGAGTCGGAAGTCCGGTTACCCGTTCGAATCTTTCAAGGAGAGCCCGTGAGGCCTTCGGGTTCGGTGAGCCGCTCACATAATGGGGTACACCGGCGCGAAGAGAAACAGCCGGGACGCCGGCACGTTCGAGACGTTCGAGAACGACGCCGATCACTCCAGTTGGACCCTCGTACGTCGGCTGACCAAGCCGGAGAACTTCGGCGAGTTCTGCATCGGCGGTGGAACCCGTGATCGTGGGTGGCCGCGTATGAGGTACCTCAGCGATCATGGCGCCGAGCGTGATCACCATCGCGACATCGAGGTGGTCGACGACGTTCACGATGGCATTGGCAAAGGTGCGCCACATCAGATGGGGCTCCACCCCCTGCATCAGAACCAGGTCGCGGTCTTGGTTGGGCAGAAGAAGACAATCGACTCGGTTTTCGGGCCAGTCGATGACCCGCCGTCCGCTTTCGGTGATGCGTGACTCAGGTCGGCGTTCGCTGAAGTCGAAGAATGGATCAGGATCGATGGATCCGAGTGAAACTGGATCATGCAGACGGAGAGCTTCGATGGCGCCGGTTGCGGCACCGCCGACGTCGAAAAGGCCTTCGAACGCGGCGACGAGGATCGGAGACCGGAGCGGGCGTGGGGGCTGGTCGTGCCAGACAATCGTGTCCACATGGTCAGCATGCCGCCTCAGGACTTGAATGCGGCATTGCATTGACCGATTGCGGGACGTGAAGATAACTAATCAGGTTGAAGCTAAAGCCGACACTGCGCTGTATCAGGCGAGTGTTGATGACGTGAGCGACCATTCGTTGATTTCCAGGGCGGCCTCAAACCAACGACAGACCCGGGGAATACCCGTGTTGTTGACTTTCGTGCTGACCCGGTTAGCGTGAAGGCCGTGAAGCCATATCTTTCAACCCTGCTTCTTCTCGTCTAGGCGAGCGCCACATACCGGCGCTCGCCAGACCCCTCGTGCCCTCGGGCCCGGGGGGTTTCTTGCTTTTCACACCACATCAGCAACAACAGGAACCGATCATCATGACCAGCGCAGCGCCCAACCAGAGCGTGATGCCATTCGAGAAGTACCGGCCGTATCCCGCGGTCGAGCTTCCTGATCGCACGTGGCCAGATCAGCGCCTTGAGAAGGCGCCGATGTGGTGTTCTGTTGATCTCCGTGACGGCAACCAGGCACTCGTTGACCCAATGGACTCCGTGCGCAAGAAGCGGATGTGGGACCGACTGGTGGCGATGGGCTTCAAAGAGATCGAGGTCGGCTTCCCCGCCGCGTCACAAACCGACTTCGACTTTGTGCGCGAGTTGATTGAGGGTGGCCACATCCCTGACGACGTCACCATCCAGGTGCTTACGCAGTGCCGTCCAGAACTGATCGAGCGCACCTATGACTCGATCAAGGGTGCAAAGGCGGCGATCGTCCACTTCTACAATTCGACGTCGACGACACAGCGCCGCGTGGTCTTTCGGTCAGACCGGGCTGGGATCATCGCCATCGCAGTTGAGGGGGCGATGCTCTGCGCGGAGCTGCGAGCCAAGTCGAGCAATCCTGAGGCGATCCGCTTTGAGTACTCGCCCGAGTCCTACACGGGTACCGAACCTGACTTCGCAGTCGAGATTTGCGAAGCGGTGATGGATGTTCTTGAGCCGACTCCGCAGAACCCACTCATCTTCAACCTGCCGGCCACGGTCGAGATGTCAACGCCGAACTTGTACGCCGACATGGTCGAGCGCTTCCTGCGTGACATCAAGGACCGCGACTCGATCATTCTTTCGCTGCATCCACACAATGACCGCGGGACTGCGGTTGCAGCGGCAGAGCTCGGTGTCATGGCCGGCGCCGACCGCGTTGAGGGCACCTTGTTCGGCAATGGCGAGCGCACGGGCAATGTCGATGTCGTTACGATCGCGTTGAACATGTTCACGCAGGGCGTGGACCCTGAGCTCGATATCGGCGACATTGAGGAAGCCCGGCGGGTCTTTGAGTTCGCGAACCGGATGACGGTGCACGATCGCCATCCGTATGTCGGCGACCTTGTCTACACCGCCTTCTCCGGAAGCCACCAGGACGCCATCAAGAAGGGCATGGCCGATATTTACGACGTCCAGCCCGG
>JABIQM010000319.1 GCA_018699415.1 Acidimicrobiaceae bacterium | reverse complement strand
GTCGTGGTGAACGATTATGGCTATGTCGTTGAGCTGCTCCCATGCCCGCTCACTAAACATGCGGCCATAGTTTGATCGACCGATCGTCACTGCCACTCGAGGCTTGGTCATTGTCTTGCTCCTGTCATGAGTCTTCGGTACTCGGCGTAGCGTCGCTCGCCGGTGTCGTCGGGCGAGCGACGGGGATGCACAGTGGTGCTCGGCATAGCCGATGCCACGTCGGGTGACCATCCCAGCGATTCAGCCGCAAGTCGGGCTGCACCGAGGGCCGGCCAGCTGGCATCAGCGCGCACGGTGAGCGGCACGCCAACCGTGTCGGCAATCTGCTGGGTGAGATAGCGGCTGCGCGTACCGCCGCCAACGACTGTGAGCTTGCTCACCTTCACTGTCGGAGCGGCTTCCTCGACAGCGCGCCGGGCCTCGAAGGCACAGGCTTCCATGACCGCCCGGATTCTCGCGACGGGGTCATGGGGAGAGGCAGGTCGGCGTAACTCTCCCCATCCGGTCCGTTCGGTCTGATGGATAGCTGGGAGGAAGTAGGGGTCGTCGGCGGAGGGCGGTTGCGAGCCGAGAGCAGCTTCCACGGCGTCGCTTGTCTGGGGTAGCTCCGAGGCCAGCGCAGCACCGAGACCACCCAGGTTTTGGGAAACGGTCCAGCGGTGAGGAATCACGTGTGGACTGAGATTAAAGCTGGCCGGTAGGGATGCCATCTCTGCTCGATCCGTGATCATCGTGAGTACCCAGGCGGTGCCCATCGAGAGGAATGCCGAACCTGGTGCTGTCACACCGAGTCCGAGGGCAGCGCAGGCCTGGTCGTGGCCCCCAACCACGACTGGCAGGGAGTCAGGAAGCTCGGTGGTCCGCGCCGAAGAGATGTTGAGAGTGCCGCCTCGCTCTCCTGAGCCTCGGATTATCGAGAGGGTCGACAAAGCGATACCAGCTATCTCACACAGCTCGGCGCTCCACTCAAGTGAAGACACGTCCATGAATTGCATACCTGCAGCGTTGGAGGGGTTGGTGAGCCATGACCCGGTGAGCTTGTGCATGAGGTAGTCGTCGACGGATGCCCAGTGATCGCACTCGACCGCTGCTGTGGCCCGTAACCATGAGATCGTCGATAGTCCCAACCCGGGTGATGGCATCCATCCGCTTTGCGATCGAATCGTCTCGGCAATGGTCGCCCCCCAAGCCTCCACGAGAGGTTGGGAACGGTTGTCCATCCAGGTCACAGCCTCGGTGGCCCCGTCTTCGGCACTCCCATCGAGGATTGTTCTTCTGCGGATCGGGATGACCGAACCACTCTGAGCCGCTACCGCCAGCGCACGAACACGCGTGGACGGAGAGATGGTCGCTGCCCCTCGACGGCACGCGCTACTCAGGGCATCCCAAATGGCAAGGGGGCTCTGCACACTTGCTCCTGGCTCAGGCGCGTGTGTGGGGATCGGGTCGGAGCCGGCGGACGCAATGATGGCGCCCGATGGATCGACCGCTACAGCCTTTACCGATGTGGTGCCGGCGTCCACGCCGATTACGACATCGGCAGGTGCAGACATTCGAGCTCAGCCCCCGAGAATGGTCAGAGCGTCGTCGACCGAGGCGTTCTCGTGGACAACGGCAACGATCGAACGAGTCATGGCAGTGGGGTTTTCGCACTGGAACACGTTTCTGCCGATAGCCACTCCCTTAGCGCCGGCATCGATTGCATTGCGAATATTGGCGAGCATCAGGCGTTCGTCGCCCTTGGAGCCTCCAAGGATGACGACGGGTGTGAAGGTTGACGACGTGACGGTCTCGTAGTTGTCGCAGTAGGGCGCCTTGATGAAGTCGGCACCAAGTTCGGCTCCAAGTCGAGCTGCGAGCGCCACTGCTTCGGTGCTGCGAAGCTCCGGCCCTCCGTTGAACCCCCCGGGCACCATCTCTCCGAGTACTGGCAATCCCAGCCTGTGGGCTTCCGCCGTGGTGTGAGCAAGATTCTCGAGGGTGGGTCCTTCTCGTTCAGAGCCGGGGAGGGCGGTGACGACAAGAGCATCGGCCCCAAGCCTGATCGCGTCCTCGGGTCCAAAGAATCGGCCGAGTGATCCGGCGCTCGGTGAGCCCAAGTTTGTCTCGGCTCCATCGCTACGAACGATGAGACCCACTCGGCTCAGCTCGGCGGCGAACCGTTCTGCGATGCCGAACGAGGTGAGGATCGCGTCAGCTCCACCTGCGACCACGGCTGCGATAGTTGAACCAGCATCCTCGAAACCTTCGCAGGGACCGTCGATCAGACCATGATCGAGGGCAATGATCACCGTGCGTCCGTCTGGAGCGAAAATTCGGTTGAGGCGACGGATGGTCATGTGAAGGTTCCTTTGATGATGGGGAGTGAATCGCGGATGATCGCAAAGTTTGTCTTGAGGTTTGGTGACAAGGCGTCGATCAGCACAGCATGGAGGTCGTGCTCAGAGGCCAGCGTCGCCACTTCGTTTGCGCATTCCTCTGGAGTGCCGGAAATCTGATAGCGACGGAGGAGAGCCTCGGTCACCAGCGGGTCGACCATGGTCGGATCATTGCTGCGAGCGGCGTGGGCGACGGTGGCAATGGCTGCCTCGTCGAGCCCAAGCGACTTGAGAACCCGCGGTGGTGAGTCCATTAGGACGAACGACAAGGTGGCTCGCTGGCCTTCGAGTAGTTCTGGCGTGTAGCAGATCCGTCCGAGATACATCCGCTTCGGGGTCACTCGGCCTGCGTTGTGCGCGGACTGCTCGAGCACTTCGATGGCGGCGCCGAGGTCGGGTTTGACAGTGAGGATCACGCCGTCGGCTTCTCGACCCGCCAACCCCAACACCAGTGGGCCGCGGCCGGCAATCCACACGGGGATGTCTTGCACCCCGCGTCCGAGCTTGGCATGATCGAGAGAGCAGTGTTCGCCTTGCCATGTGATCTCTTCGCCGGACCAGAGTTGCGTGGCCGCAGCGATTGTGTCGGCGAGTACCCGGAATGGCCGTTTGCGTTCGATCGCCATGGGGCCGAGCACCATTGACCCGCCAGCGAGCATTCCGGCGATCACGCGGCCATCCGAGAGTTCGTTGATGGTGGCGAGCGCCGCGGCGGTTACTGCTGGATGACGGGTGTAGCCGTTTGTCATGACCCCCAGTCGAATCGTTGTAGTTTCCCGGGCTATGGCTCCGAGGCAGGCATAGATATCGGGATGAACCCCCTCGTCGGCCACCATGCAGTAGTCGTAACCGAGTCGCTCTGCCTCGACTGCCACAGCGATGACGTCGGCCGCAGGCATCAGCGGAACGATGTGAACTCCAGCAGCGATGGTCGACCTAGCCATGGGTGTGCTTACGGTGTCCGAAACGCTGCCCACCGTCGACAGTGATTACCTCACCGGTGATGTAGTCGGCCTTGGCCAAGAAGACCACAGCCTCGGCCATTTCTTCGGGCGTTCCCCAGCGGCCGAGAAGGGTGTCGTCGGCAACGCGCTGGTACGTGGCGTCGTCGTAGTCGGCGGGGCGGAGGGCGGGGCCGGGTACGACGGCATTGGCTCG
>JABIQM010000130.1 GCA_018699415.1 Acidimicrobiaceae bacterium | reverse complement strand
TCGCGAACCGCATCCTCATGGTATGGACCGAACGCGCAGGTTGAAGCAGTAAGGCTCCCTCGATGCCATCTCTTCGGAGCAATCCGGCGCGCCGAGCCGCCGGACTATCCGCAATCTCCAGTGACGCCACCACGCGTCCGTCACGCACTAGCCAAGGCATGAGTGAGAACGTAGACGCTCAGGTGACGTTGCGGGTGAGCGCTCGCTCGAAGATCTCGGTGACGGGCACGAGATCGCGCTCGACCGCGTCGCTGGTCGAGGCAGCGTCAGGCGTTGGCCGGTTCGAGTTGGGCGGCCTTCTCTTGGCGCCGAGAGGCGATGCGGGCGCCGATCTTGCCGACGCGGGCGATGTGCTTCATCAATGCCGTACGGGCCTCTTCAGCCTCGCCGCTGAGCCCCTCGAGAGCTTCGACCTTCCAGTCGCGGATAATCACCGGCTGGAGAATCTTGTCGTGGTGAATAGCCAGGTCATAAATACCGGCGTCGGCGATGGCCTTGGCATGGGCGCTGAAGCCGGGAATGCCAGTGCCGGGCATGGCGAAGTTGCGCACCTGGTTCCAGATCGCAATGACACCGTGCGACGGGTCAGCGTCGAGGATTGCCTGCATGGCGTCTCGATAGAAGAGGTAGTGCAGGTTCTCGTCGGCGGCGACACGTCGCATCACGGCACGACCCGCGGGATCAGTGACCATGTTGCCCGTGTTGAAATGCGAAATACGGGTGGCGAGCTCCTGCAGCGAAACGTAAGCGAGACCCTCGGCAACGGTTGGTGGTTCGCGGGTCTCTCCGCTTTGGACCTGTGCCATACGTCCACGCTCAAGCTCGACCGGATCGATAGATCTAGTGGCCATCAAGTAGCCATTGAGAACGATGCCGTGGCGACCCTCCTCAGCGGTCCAGCGGCGAACCCATTCACCCCATGCGCCGTCGCGGCCAAACATGCGCTCGATGTCGCGGAAGTAGTAGGGCAGATTGTCCTCAGTGAGAACGTTGACGAACAGTGAGCTTCGCACGGCGGCGGGCAGGTTGACGTCGTCCGGCTCCCACTCGTAGTCGGCCTCATAGTCTTCGGCGTTACCCCAGGGGATGAGGGTATGGGGAAACCACTCAACGGTAGTGCTGAGGTGCCGCTCGAGCAGGCGTTCGCCAGTACTCGCAAGAACTTCGAGGAGGTGTGCGTCTACCGGTGTAGCCATAGTGATCGTTAGCCTACCTGCCGGTCGGCAGGGAGATCGAAAAACTCAGGAAACGGGCAGAAGTTATCGCCACAAAACTCTGACTCTCACAACCGGCTGGGGTGACAGCGATAGAGCCCGGGCGCCGAGTCCTGCGCCGTCATCATTGAGATCAAGTGCCGTCGACTCCATGCGCGGCAACTCACACGTTGAAGCGGAACTCCATCACATCGCCGTCCTGGCCGATGTAATCCTTGCCCTCGGAACGCACCTTGCCGACGTCGCGCGCTCCTGACCACGAGCCCGCTTCGAGCAGTTCGTCCCACTGGATCGTCTCGGCACGAATAAAGCCGCGTTGGAAATCGGTATGGATCACACCAGCGCACTCGGGGGCGCTGGAGCCGGCACGGAACGTCCAGGCTCTGCTCTCCTTCTCACCCGTCGTGAGGAACGTACGTAAACCGAGCATGTGGTAGGCGCTCTTCAGGAAGCGCGGAACGGCACCATCGCCGAGGCCAAGAGCCTCGAGCATCTCGACCCGCTCGTCTTCTTCCATCAGTGCAGCTTCGGCCTCAAGCTGCACTGACAGCACAACGACTTCAGCGCCATCGAGTTCTTCGCGGACAGGTGCGGCAATAGCGTCTTCGTCGCCGATCTGGTCCTCGCCGATGTTGAGCACAGCCATGACCGGCTTGTTGGTGAGGAAGAAATACTCCTTGAGCTCTGCACGGTCGTCGGCGCGGAGGTTCGCTCGATAGAGCGGCGTGCCTTCGCTGAGGTGATCAACGCAGGTCTGCAAAAGCGCGACCATCGGCTTGAGGGCAGCGTCGCCCTTCATTGACCGCTGCGTCTTATCGAGGGCCTTCTCGGCCGCAGCCAGGTCGGCGAGCGCTAGTTCGATCTCGACGACCCGCAGGTGCTCCAACGGATCCGATGGGCCCGGTACATCGTCGTCGGGGAACGCCCGCAAGACGAAAACGATGGCATCGACCTCACGTATGTGTGAGAGGAACGCGTTGCCGAGACCTTCGCCCTGGCTTGCACCCTCGACGAGACCGCCGATGTCGGTGAACTGGACCGCAGCGTGCACGACGTTCTTGCTCTCGCTCATCACTGCCAACTGGTCGAGGCGATGGTCGGGCACCTTGGCCACGCCAACGTTCGGGTCGGTCGTAGCGAAGGCGTACGGCGCCGCATGGGCACCGCCACCAGCCAGAGCGTTGTACAGCGAACTCTTGCCAGCATTGGGGAGACCGACGAACCCGAAGCGTTCCATAACCCGGTCGAGGCTATCGACGGACCTCCGACTACCGTTGAGGTGTGACCGAAGCAATGAAGACTAGGGACAGGGAGTCCTCCGAAGCAGCCCGCGACATGGCCGATGCGGAACGTACGTTCTCAAAGTCCATCGCCGTCTCCGCCATTCGCTGCTCGCTCACCTACGTCCTGATCCCATTCGTGTTCCCGCTCGTGGGATGGGGCGCAGGCGCCGGACCGTGGATCGGACTACCGATCGGCATCGCCGCCATCGTCGCCAACGGTGTGAGCATCCGCCGGTTCCACCGCAGCAATCACAAGTGGAAGCGGCACATGACGGTGGTCAACGTCGGCATCATTGGACTGCTCCTCGTTCTCATCATCGTCGATGCCGCCGAACTCTTGGGCTAACTGAACTGTTCGACCAACGCCCGAACAGCTGAGTAAGTTCTCGGCGTGACGAACATCTATGACGTAAGCGACATAGCCGTCGACCGGTTCGCCGAGAACGATCCTCTTCTCGCTTCCGAGGCCGGCCTAGCCGGCCAGGATCATCGCTGGCCCGACCTCTCGCCCGACGGCGCGGCAGCCGGCCGTGACCTCGCCGCAGCGATCAAAGCCGAAGCCCTGGCATGCCCAACTGATGACAGTGGAGCCACTCTCGCCCAACGGGTTCTGGTAGACGACTGCAACGCCATGATCGAGTCGTTCGACGCGCACGAACACCTCCGCGATCTCAACAACATCGTTTCGCCGCACCAAAACATTCGCCACGCGTTCGATGTCATGTCCACCGACACGGCCGAAAGCTGGGAACTGATCGCCCGCCGGCTCGAGACAATCCACGAGCCGGTGGCGGGCTACCGGGCCTCACTCGACGAAGGACTCCGTCGAGGTATGGCCGCGGCGCGTCGCCAGGTCGAGACCGCCATCGCTCAGGGAGAGATCGCTGCTGGCGAAAACTCTTCGTTTCTTCATCTCACTGCCGCCGACGTCGAACCGGCACTCCGCGAACGACTCCGCGCTGGCGCCGAACATGCACGCCAGGTCTTTGGCGAACTCACCGGGTATCTCCGCTCCTCATACCTGCCCGCAGCGCCTGACGATGATGCCGCTGGCCCTGAACGCCACACCCGCTTCTGTCGACAGTGGCTGGGCACCGACCTTGATCTCGCCGAGACCTACGAGTGGGGCTGGACCGAGGTCGAGCGACTTTGGGTCGATCTCCAAGATGCCTGTCGGGAAATCATCCCCGGTGCGGAACCGGGCGAGGTGATGGACCTACTTCAGACCGATCCTGGCTACGCGGCCAATTCGCTCGACGAATTCCTCGAGCTCATGACTGCCCAGCAGGAGATGGCGAGGGCATCCGTTGTCGGCACCCATTTCGACATACCAGCCGAACTTCAGCCCGTCGATGTGAAGATCGAAGCGGCTGGTGGCGCGTCGGCTCCTCACTATGTTCCCGCCAGCGAGGACCTGAGTCGCAATGGCTGCGTCTGGTACCCGGTGGCGGGGAAGACCTTCTTCCCCCTGTTCTCCGAGATCACGACCGCGAACCACGAGGGCTACCCCGGCCATCATCTCCAGTTCGCAGCCCAACTGGCGCAAGGCGAGAAACTTTCTCGCTACCAGCGTCTGGTCTCCTGGAATCCGGGCTCCGGCGAGGGGTGGGCTCTATACGCGGAGCAACTCATGGACGAACTCGGTCTCCTCGAACGTCCCGAGCATCGGGTCGGCCTCCTGGCCAGCCAGATGTTCCGTGCCTGCCGAGTTGCCATAGACATCGGCATCCACCACCGTCTCACGATCCCGACCAACGCCACGTTTCGCCCCGGCGAGGCGTGGACGGCCGATCTTGCCATCGAGTTGCTCACGACCAGGGCAATGTCACCGATCGACAACTCGACCGACGAGGTTGTCCGCTACTGCGGTTGGCCCGGCCAAGCCATCTCGTACAAGGTTGGTGAACAGGCAATCCTCGACCTCCGCGAAGAAGCAAAGGCCCAGCCAGGATTTGACCTCAAAGACTTCCACTCCAAAGTCCTCGCCCCTGGCGCTGTCGGCCTCGATGCACTTCGTGACCAAGTCCGTCACGGCTAGTTCGCTAGCTTCTTTTGCATGAAGCCTGTTGCTACCTTCAAGCACGCGGTCTACGGCCGAGAACAAGAGATGGCGCTGGAGCAGAAAATGCGAGCTTCCCCGCGGACCACCGGAACGCTCACTGAGTTGAATGAAGTTAGGAAGTTCACTCCCGATGAACTCATCTCCCAGATAGGAGCCCACGCCCAATGATCGCGCGCACCCGACACCTACTCATCGCGCTGACGGTCGCCATCACTGTCGTCATAGCGCTCGCACTGATCGTGCCTCAAGGAACTGGCAACCGGCCAAGCTTCGTCGATGACGACCCTAGGAGCAGCGACGACTATCCAGTCGTTGTTCCTGCTTTACCCCAGGTGACATACCCCGCGGCGGGAAGCTGACTCAGCTGTCGAACGATGCCACCCCAGGGACCAGCGACGGCCGACTGAAGACCTCATCGAGCATCGGTCGGAACTCTTCGAGTTCCATCACCGGGTAGTTCGGGTCGAAGCAGTTCTGGTCGTAGTTGTGGCAGAAGTCCACGCATCGGTCGTAGAAGGGCGCATCTTTGTATCGCTCCCGGGCATCACGGTCGCCGCCGAGATGATGGAAGTAGTAGTAGCCCTGAAAAATCCCGTGATGCTTGATTACCCAGTGAGTTTCGTCGTCGACATAGGGAGCGAGCACGGCAGCAGCAGCATCGGAGTGGTTCTCGGGGGCAAAACCATCAGCGACGTCGTGCAGCAAGGCCCCCACGACCATGTCGACAGACTCGCCGTTGCGAAACGCACGCGTCCCCGACTGCAGGGAATGCGAGTAGCGATCAGTCTGATACCCGAGCGTGTCTCCTTTGAGTAACCCGAGCATGCTGCAGAGATTGTCGACGAGATTCGACCGGGCGTGCTCCTCAAATGCTGGCGACAGCCTCTCGTAGTCGGCACGATCGCCGTACTGCATTTCGGTCCAGTTCACGGTTCGCATGCCGCGAAGCTTAGGCGTCAGAGCAGTACGGTCGCTCCCTATGGTGTCACCGGACCGGATCCTGATTGCCGGGGCTGGCGATGTCGGCCTCATGCTTGGCGCAGTGCTCTCAACTGCTGGCCTTGATGTCACCACACTAAATCGCTCAGGGCGCACAGTGAACGACACCACGAGCATCACCGCTGACCTCACCGACGTGAACGCTCTACGGGTGGCGTTGGGCGCGGTCGAGTCGTTTGATGTCGTTGTCTTCACCACCGCTCCTGACGACCGCAACGAACCCGCCTATAGCGCCGCGTATGTGGAAGCCCCCCGCACCCTGCTCACTGCGCTCGCCCACCATCCTGCCCGAGCGGTACTCACCTCAACTACCGGCGTCTACGGCGACGATGATGGCCGTTGGATCACCGCCTCGTCGCCGGCGGTGCCGTCCAGGCCAACTGCAACGATCGTGCTCGAGGGCGAACGCGCGCTAGCTAGCCAGATCCCCACGGTGAGTGTCCGCGCTGGCGGCATCTACGGTCCAGGCCGAACCTCCCTGATCGAGCGCGTGCGCAGCGGCGGGGTGGTCACATCATTAACGGGCGCACCACATTGGACGAATCGCATCCACCGAGACGACCTTGTGGCCGCGCTAGCCATCGCCGCCGTCCACCCGTCACCGCCCGCCGTGGCGATCGCCGTCGACAACGAGCCAGCACCCATGGCGATGGTTGCCGCATGGCTAGCCGCCAAACTCGATGTGACATTGCCGGTCGACCCATCGCCCGATACGCACGCCACCGGCAAACGCTGCCGTAACAGTGAACTCAAAGACATGGGTTGGGAACCCGCCTACCCAACCTTTCGCGAGGGATACCGTTCGTTGCTCGCTAACATTTGAAGCCATGTCGAAGCGCACAAGCAAGAAGAAGGCGAAGGTTCGCCGCAGCAAGGCCAACCACGGCCGCAAGCCCAACATGGGCCGCAACAGCTAACCCCTTTACTCAAGTAATCAAGCCGTCACGCCGCTGGATTTGTCCGGCGGCGTTTCCGCGTGCCCGCCGACCCCGGTATCTGGCCTGGCAGACTTGTGGGGTGCAGTTGATCTTTGATGGCGATTGTGGGTTTTGTACGAATTCGGCTCGGTGGATCGAAGCCAGGCTTCCCAGCGATGTCGACATCACGCCCTGGCAGGCACTCGACCTCGACGAGTTCGGGCTCAGTGAGCACCAAGTCATGACGGCGGCATGGTGGATAGACGACGCGGGCATCGCTCACCGTGGGCATAAAGCGGTCGGCCGTTCGCTCATCGCCGCCGGCGGCGCATGGGCACTACTCGGGCGCTCGTTTCTCATTGCGCCTGGAAGTTGGCTGGCACGACCGGTCTACGCCCTGATCGCACGCTTCCGCTACAAGCTCCCGGGCTCTTCAGAGGCATGCCGCCTTCCTGACTAAGGCGAGACCCGACAACCCGACCGCAGCCGCAGCCGCAGCCGCAGGGTACGCAACCTCTAGGGTCCACCGATGGCATCTACTCCTCCTCCCCCGTATGTTGCGGTCCTGTTCACGAACCGACTCGCCCCCGGCACCGACCACGCCTACGACACAACCGCTGCCCGCATGCTCGCTCTCGCCCAGACAATCGATGGCTTCTTCGGGATCGAGTCGATTCGAGCCGCAGACCAGACGGGCATCACCATCTCGTATTGGCGCGACTACGAATCAATCGAAACGTGGCGGACCCACCCCGAGCATCTCGATGCTCAGGCTGCTGGTCGACGCGAGTGGTACGACTGGTACGAGTTGCGGATCGCCGAAGTCACTCGCGCTTCGTCGTACACGGCATCAAATGTCTGACATCTTCGACCGCATCCGGGCTTCCTGTGCTGCCGTTTCTGCTCAGAGCACGCACGTCACAATTGACGAGACTCAGATCGCACCATTCGTCGCCCGGCTAGACCTTGAGTTACCTCCGAATGACCCTGGCCAACGGCCGCTGGGCGGATCTGAGTCCACCGCGGCGTTCGTGATGTCGCTCGACGCCATCAACTTCGGCAGCGGCTACTTCCCGCACATTCAAAAGCGTCCTGGCATGTCCGGCTATCACACGATCGCTGCCAGCCTGCGTGACCTCGTCGCGGACACAGGCGCGATCACGGCGGCACGGCTTGGGGACCTCACCCTGGGCGATGTGGCCGCCATCTTCGACCAAATTCTCGATGGCGGTCCTGCCCACGAACTGATGGATCTCTTCACCAAAGCTCTTCACGAACTTGCGGGATTTATCGAACGAACCGGAGATGGGACCTTCTTGGCGGTAGTCGAGGCCGCCAACGGATCCGCTGCTGCGCTAGTGGAGATGCTCGACGAAATGCCCTTCTACCACGATGTTCACCAACACCCTGCCGGCGAAGTCCTTCTCTACAAGCGGGCTCAGATCACTGTGCAAGATCTCGCAGTCGCTTTCAAACACAAAGGGCCGGGCCAGTTCGACGATCTTCATCGGGTCACGATGTTTGCGGACAATCTCGTCCCGCACGTGCTTCGAGTGAACGACGTTCTGCAGTTCAGCCCAGCGCTGCTCTCCCGAATTGAAGCAGTTGAGGACATCCCGATCGGCTCCGTCGAAGAGGTTGAGATCCGTGCCTGCGGGCTCCACGCCGTAGAACTTCTCACGACCGAACTCCGAAGCCGAGGCGAGCGCATTACCACCGCCGCACTTGACAACATTCTTTGGAATACCGGCGCACAGTCGGTCTATAAGTCAATTCCGAGGCACCGAAGCCGCTGCGTTTTCTACTGAGATCCGCTTTGTCAACGGCCGCCTAAAGCAACTGTATGGCCGGACACAACCCATATCACTATCGAACCGCTATTGTCGGGACTTGGATCCGAGCCGATACGCGGCTTGGACGAAAGATTACCCCACCCCATATCGGGTGCAACTGGAGGGTTCAATGCGAAAGCGTCTATTGCTCATATTGGCAGTTTTATTGTCATTCTCGCTCATTGCCGCCGCCTGCGGCGACGACGACGAAACTGATGCCGGCGCAGACGATGCCGGCGCAGACGATGCCGGCGCAGACGATGCCGAAGACGACGCCGAAGACGACGCCGGCGCAGACGATGCCGAAGACGACGCCGAAGACGACGCCGCCGCCGCAGACGACATGGCCGAAGACGAAGAGGAAGGCGACATGGCTGAAGAGCCCGTCGCCAGTGTTGGTCTCGTGTTTGACATCGGCGGCGAGGGCGACCTCTCCTTCAACGACTCTGCTGCCGCTGGCCTCGCCCGCGCCGAGGCCGAGCTCAACGTGTCTGTCAGCAAGGTCTCACCCAACGACGACGGCTCAAACCGCGCCGAACTCCTGCAGCTTCAGGCTGACTCGAGTGACATCGTCATCGCCGTGGGCTTCTTGTTCGAGGGTGACGCCGCTGCTGTTGGTGGCGCGAACCCAGACACTGCCTTTGGTGTCATTGACTCCGGCATGATCGACTTCAGCCAGGATCCTCCTGGGCCATACGCCGACAACATTGCTGGACTGGTCTTCGCCGAAGAGCAGGGCTCCTACCTCGTTGGCGCTGCAGCTGCGCTCAAGTCCGAGACCGGCCACATCGGCTTCATCGGCGGCGTCTGCTGCTTCGGTCTGATCGAGAAGTTCGAGGCGGGCTACATCGCTGGTGCGAAGGCTGTCAATCCCGACATCAAGATCACCTCGAGTTACATCACCGAGTTCCCGAACTTCGATGGCTTCAACGATCCGGCCTCCGGCCGTGAAACCGCTTTGGCCATTTTCGAGAGCGGCGCCGACATCGTGTATCACGCCGCTGGCGGCACCGGCCTGGGTCTCTTCCAGGCTGCCAAGGAACACTCCGAGGCGTCCGGCTCGAAGGTTTGGGCCATCGGTGTTGACTCCGATCAGTACAACACCGTTGACGCCGAGCTTCAGGAGTACGTGCTGACCTCGATGCTCAAGCGTGTCGACAATGCCGTGTTCGAGATCATTAAGGCTCACCTCGACGGCTCCTTTG
>JABIQM010000248.1 GCA_018699415.1 Acidimicrobiaceae bacterium | reverse complement strand
TCGTACTCGTCGCTCACCGGGATGACCCGGCCCAACAAACCCAGTCCAACAGCCGAGGAATTCTCGCCCTCGTCCTCACGATGACGGATAACTCGCAGACCAGTGACGACAAGAAAGACACCGAAGCCGACCAGCACGATCGAGAACCGTTCGATCAACGCCGACCCGATCACGATGAACACGAGCCGCAGCGTCAACGCGCCAAAGATTCCCCAGAAAAGCACCCGATGCTGATACCGCAATGGCACCGCCATGGTCGAAAACAGGATCGACCAGACGAAGACGTTGTCAACGCTGAGCGACTTCTCGATCAGATAGCCAGAGATGTATTCGCCGAAGGCGTCGCCGCCGAAACCGACGAGAACTACGATCCCGAAGGCGAGACCGCACGCAACCCAGCCTGCTGATTCGAGTGCAGCACCCCGAGCTGTCGGCTCGTTATTGTCGCGGTGCCGATACAGGTCGACGGCAAGCAGGGCCACGACGGCAACGGCCAGGCCGATCCACCATTGGGCGCCAACGTCGAGATCAACAAAATTTTCACGCGACGATCCTGCCGCCAGAACCGCCGTCGGCGACACCGCTGCCATCACGAGGAGGGAGCGGCAACCTCATCGAGGAACCAGTCGACCAGAGCGTGACACTGCACAATGTTGCGCGCCTCGTGCTCGGCCACGTCAGCGAGCATCTGCCCTCGCGTCACACCCAAGCTGGCGAGATAGTCATCGCGTGCCTCGTCCAAGAAACCCTCAATATGGGCATAGTCGACTTCGGGATGGAATTGGGTGGCCAGGGAACGACCGACGCGAAACATCTGGACCGAATTCTCGTTCACCGCGAGCACCTCGGCATGCGCCGGCGGATTTATTCGGTCATGGTGCCACTCGAACCATGGACCAGGACCGACAGGATTGTCGCGCCCATCGACCCCCGCAATTTCGGACCAACCGACCTCGGCCTCGGGTGCCGTTTCCACCGAGCCACCCAACGCGTCGGCCAGGAGTTGTGCACCGAAGCACACGCCGAGGATGGGTTGATCATTCTCATTGGCTTGGCGGAGCAGGCGGATCTCTTCATGGATCCACGAATCGATCTCGTCCTTGTTGGTGAGCGAACGTATCGACCCCATCGCCACGATCAGGTCATAGTGCGACCAGTCGGTCCACGCCGAGGCGTCGTTCGGTGCGGTGTAGTCGTGGGTGACGAAGTGCGTGTCGATCTCGTAGCCCCGCTCCTGGAGCCGGACCGCGATCTGACATGCCGGGCCGTCGGGTTCGTGCGCAATGACGAGGGCGCTCCGACGATTGGATTCGAGAGCGGTCACGCGTCAAACCATACGTGAGCCTGGCCCGTTCCTGACACCGCCTCGTATTCACCGAACTGGATGCCCTTTGCCGTGCACTCGGCGGCACCGAGCGCGCCGATCATGGTGAGGTAATGACCGAATTTCCCTTCGGGAGCGTGTTTCAGATATTCCGGTACGAAATCGATCACGGCGGCATGGTTCCCCTCCTCGAACCAGGCGAGCACCTGCCGGTCGGCGGCACAGGCTTGCGGGGTACGGACATGGAGATCCGGGTCGGCTCCTTCATGGTCACGGAACTGCTTCAGTGGCCAGAACCTATGGCTCAGGCCGCCGCTCGCCAGAATCACGACACGGCGATCAACGCTCGCAATCGCCTCCGCCAACAATGCACCGAAGAGCAGAAAGTCGTCCGTCTCACCCGTTTGGACGATGCCTGCCGAGATCCATTTCTCGTCGCCTTGTAGGAACGGCAGCAGATTAAGTGTCGGATAATGGACCGGCAGGTACGGGTCATCAATCGGCGTGATCCATGTGTCGTCGCGCCCTTCGGACAGTGCGCCCCAGGCCTCGGCCAGTTCCCGGTCGCCCGGCATGTCGTAAGGCATCTGTGACATGCCGCGGGGCAGTTCCTCAGAGGTATAGATGCCGTGTCGCCGGTCGGCCGAAGAAACAATGTGCTCGATGGTGGTGAACCAGTGCGAGTCGATCACCACGACAGTGTCGGCCGCGATCGGCCCAAGCTTCTCGGCACGCATGTCATGCAGTCCCTGAAACAAGGAGGTGTCGTCGCCACCGTTCAATTCTCGGCGCACCTGCTCAGGAAGCACGAGCGGGGGGACGTGCGACACGACTGCCGCACCAACAATTTCACCCATCAGACAATCTCCCTGTCGCCTACGCGACGACCTTGACCGGCATGCGTTTGATGCCGGCAATGAAGTTGGACCGCAGGTGATCGATGTCGCCGTTGGGCTCGAGGCGATCAACACGCTTCATCAACTCTTCGAACACGAGCCGCACTTCCATACGGGCAAGCCAAGCTCCGAGACATAGGTGTGGACCGTTGCGGCCGAACGCCATGTGATCGTTGCGATCGCGGTCCATGTCGAAGCGGAACGGGTTCTCGAATCCGTCTTCGTCGTGGTTGGCCGAGTTGAACCACAGCGCGATTTTGTCGCCGGCCTTGATCTGCTTCCCGCCCATCTCTGTGTCGGCGGTGGCGGTGCGACGGAAGTGCATGGTGACCGAACTCGTGCGCAGCACCTCTTCGACCGCCTTGTCCATCAACTCGGGACGCTCTCGCAGGGTTTGCCAAAGCTCCGGGTGATTCATCATGGTCCACACGCCATGCGTCATCGTGTAACGGGTGGTGTCGTTGCCGGCGGCGACCAGCAGCGTGAAGAAGTTGTTGAACTCCAGATCGGTCAGCGGCACACCATCAACGGCCGGTTCCAGGAGTTGGCTGATGATGTCGTCCTTTGGGCAGGTACGGCGCTCGCTGGCCTGCTCCTGGGCGAACTGGAAAATCTCGATCGAGGCGGGTGAACGAAACGGAATCATCCGGAACTCTTCGGTGTCAACGAGATCAACGGGGAAGTCGGTGAAGTCTGGGTCGGTGTTGCCGAGCAGTGCATCACCCCAATCGACG
>JABIQM010000131.1 GCA_018699415.1 Acidimicrobiaceae bacterium | reverse complement strand
GCCGGCGGCTACACGTGGGGCATCACCATGGACGAACTCATCGACCTTCACTGGCACACCATCGACGCCGCCACAGGACTGGTCACCCCGGGCCGGTAATCACCGTTCAGTCGAGCCAGGGCTCGTCGAGTTCCCACGCTTGCACGTTGTCGATCGACGCGCCACGCGGTTGGCGGGGCTCGGCCATCCAGCGTGCCGCCAAGATCCCGGCGATCAGGCCAAACAGGTGGCCTTCCCATGAGATGAACTCCTGGGGCACGAGGCCTGCGATGAGACCGCTATAGAAGCCGACGGCGAGAAACGCCGGTGCCAGCGCCTTGGGTCGGCGTTCGAACACGGCCGCGCCGAGCACTGCGCCGAGATAGCCGAAGACGACACCGCTTGCCCCGATGTGATTGCTGCCCCCCGCCATCAGCCAGGTGAGGCCTCCGCCCACCACGACGGTGAGCGCGGTGACGCGAGCCCAGTACCTCATACCGCGGATGGCGACGAGGCCGCCAAGGGCGAGCAGAGGCACCGAGTTGGATGCCACATGCCCGAAATCGGAATGCAGGAACGGCGCCCACACGATCCCGTCGAGCCCGTCGGCCTGGCGGGGATGGATGCCGTGGCGCTGAAGCCGATCACCGAGTGCCACCGTGTCGACGATCTCGACGGTCCAGATCACCATCAGACCGACGATGAGCAAGCCGATCGGCGTCCGCAGCACACGCCGATGCCACCGCACCGGTTCCTCATCGGGGGTCACGGTCTCACCTCGTCTCGACGTCATGTACAAGCATGGTGCACAAAGAAACCGAACCGATCTACCCCACCCGAAAAACCACCCCCACGACTGATTGGTGTCGGCCTACTGGGTGACGTCACCTCGCAGCGCCCAAATCTTTACGCCTGAGAGCTGCGGTGAAGTTTTTTCGCAGAGAACGCAGCCTCACAGGCTCGGATGACCGATCGAGTCGACGGCGGCTTCGAGTGCGGCGCCGATCTGCAACAGGCCACTCTCGTTCCACCGTTGTCCAACGAGTTGAGCACCCACCGGCATGCGGTTCTCGTCGAAGCCACACGGAACGCTCAGCACCGGGCACGGCGATATCAGGTTCCACACTGCGGTCATGTCCGGGTCGTGGTTGCGGCCATCATTGAACGATGGCTGATCCCAGTCTGAGAGCGAGGCCGGGATGGGGCCCGTCGCCATTGTGGGACACAACAAGGCGTCGTTTGCGTCGAGGATCGGGCGCATCCGGCGCCAGAGGTCAGAGCGGGTGTAGTCGACCCTTTTGTACTCCACGGCCGACATGGCGAACCCGCGCTCGATGATGGCGAGAACGTTTGGGTCCATGCGATCGCCGAACTCGGGAACGAGATGCCCGTAATAGGTCGCCATGAAAACCTCCCACAGCTTGTTCCACTCCTGCTCTTCGACACCGGTGAAGCGGGGGTGCACTTCCACGATTTCGGCGCCGGCATCGGAGAGCGCATCGGCTGCGTTTCGCACAGCAGCAGCGACGCCGGGGGAGACGTGCCAGTTGTCGAGGTCAATGCTGAACCCGATGCGTTTGCCGCGCACGTCGGGGACGACCGGTTCGGTGAGGACGAGTGGTGCGGTGACCGAGAGCACGTCGGATTCGTCGGGGCCTTGGGTTGCGCGCAAAAACAGGCGAGCGTCGTCGACACAGCGAGCGAGCGGCCCGTGATGGGAGATGGTGTCGAACAGTGCGGGAAGCACATCCATCGGGATTCGGCCCAGCCCGGGTTTCAAACCGACGACCCCGCACCAGGCCGCCGGGATCCGAACCGAGCCGCCCATGTCCGAACCCTCGGCGAGGGCAACGCAACCCGAAGCGACCGCGGCCCCTGACCCGCCCGAAGAGCCGCCGGTGGACAGATCGGTATTCCAAGGGTTGCCGGTGACCCCCCACAGCGGACTCTCGGTCACGAGGCTGTGCGCGAACTCGGGGCTGGTGGTCTTGCCGATCACGATCGCGCCCGCTCGTTGGAGAGCGGAAGCAATGGCAGCATCGTGTCCGGGAACCCAGTGCTGATGGCTATAGGACCCAAGCGTCGTGGTGTGACCTGCGGTCGGCGTGGTGTCTTTCAGTGCGATTGGAACGCCGTGCAACACGCCGAGATCGGAGCCGGCGGCCACCGCATCGGCAGCCCGCTGGGCCGCGGCACGGGCTTCGTCGTCCCACACGAAGCAGAAACAGTTGAGCGAGTCGTTGACTTCGGCGATGCGATCGAGAGCGTTGCCAACAAGTTCCACCGGCGAAAGTTCGCCGCTCGCGACCCGCTGCGCCTGTTCACCCGCGGAAAGGAAGGCAAGGTCAAGATCGGCCATCCGTAGACCCTAATCGCGCACCTTTCTCCGCTTGCGCCTGAACCTTGTCGTGACGCTTCGTGACACAGTGCCCTAACTTGGCGCGATGACTGCTGGAGCCTCATCACCGCTTGACCGTTTTCCGCAGATGATCGCACGTGTCGGCGGCGGTCTATTGCTTGCATTCGGGCTGTGGGCGATGGCCGGTCCACGATCCTTCTTCGATTCGCTGGCCACGTTCGATCCCTACAACCAGCACCTGATCCAAGACCTCGGTGCGTTCCAGATCGGGCTGGGTGTCGTGCTGCTTGTGGCTGCACTGGTATCGCCATCTGATGGTTTGTTGACCGGACTCGTCGGTGTCGGTGCCGCCATGGCGGCCCATGCCGTGTCCCATGCGGTTGGCCACGACCTCGGAGGCACCCCGAAGGTGGACATCCCGGTGTTCGCCTTGCTGGGCGGACTCCTGTTGGGCGGTGGCCTCGTGCGGTGGCGTCAACTCCCAGCCTGAGCCATCGTGTCGGCGCGGTTTCGTCGCCGAAAAAGAATTCCCAAAAAAGTTTCAGACATCGTCGGGTACGGCGTCTTCCTCATACACCCACAACGAGGAGACCCCAATGACCACCCCACACCGTTCCCCACGATTGGTCCGTATCGGCACGATCATCGCCGCTCTGCTGATGGTCTTGTCGGCGTGCAGTTCCGACAACGACACCGAAATCGCCGCCGATGACGTCAGCCTCACCGCCGACGGCGGATCGCTCGCCGCGGGCAGCGACACGGTCACGGCATCCACCGAAAACGATGATGAGCCTGAGATCGGGATCAGCACCCAGATCGGGACCAGCACCCAGATCATGTTCGAAGAGGCCGACGTCCGCGGCGAAGAACCCTTCGCCCCTGATGCCGAGATCGCCGAATGCCGCCCCGACGAACTCAACACGTTCCTCGAATCTGAGCCCACCGTCGCCGCCGCCTGGGCCGAGGCTGC
>JABIQM010000132.1 GCA_018699415.1 Acidimicrobiaceae bacterium | reverse complement strand
CGGTGTGCCCCAGCATCGGCGAGCAAGCTTTCTTCCTCATCGAGGCGGCCATCCTCGTCGCCGTCTTCGACTCCAGCAGCGTCGATTTCGGCGAGCTGGTGGCGCAACAAGTCGATTTCGCGGGCTCGGACCCGCTCGTCACCTCCGAGCTCTGACAGATCGGCATCGACTGCCCGCAATTCATCGAGCAATGTGGCGAGCGGGCCGGTATCGACCCCGCCGAACTGGTCGAGAGCCGCACGCTGCACTGCAGGCTTCAAAAGAGATTGATGGGTGTGCTGACCATGGAGGTCAATCAGGTCGACACCGTGATCGGTTAGTGCCGCCACCGTGGCCAGATGGCCATTGATATAGACCCGGCTACGGCCCTCACGCGGAATCACTCGACGGACGATCAGTTCGTCGTCGCCGCGTACAAAACGACCTTGGATCTCGGCTTCGGTGGCTCCAGGGCGCACGAGGGAGGCATCGGCTCGACCTCCAGTAAGGAGATCAATCGCTCCAACAACTAGCGTTTTTCCCGCGCCCGTCTCGCCCGTCACCACCGTCATTCCCTCACCCAAGACGAGAGACAATTCATCGATCACGCCCAGGTCACGGACGAGTAGTTCAGTCAGCATGGAGTAGATCTCAGCGGTCGTAGAGTCCGAATTTGGCTTTGAGAACTCGGTGGAAAGGGCGTGATCCGAGAGTCACGAATTGGGCCGAGCAGCGAGCGGCCGTGCACTCAATTGACGCACCATCGCCCACGGTGGCGATCCTACGACCGTCCACTGACACTGTGGCTGGGCGGTGCCCGTCAACGCGTAACCGCACAGCTGCATCGGGCGACAGCACTAGCGATCGATCGAACAACATGTGCGGCGATACAGGCGTCAACAGAAGCGACCGATGCGCGGGGTCAACGATCGGGCCTCGCGCCGAGAATGCATAGCCCGTGGAGCCCGTCGGTGTCGCCACAATCATGCCGTCGACGGTATAGGTGGTAAAGAAATCGTCGTCGAGATCCACGGCAAGACGAATTGTGTTGACCTCAGTCGAGCGTTCGACCACGACCTCATTGAGTACGAGATGCTCGATAACTGGACCGCCTCCATCCGGCGTGAGCACCATCGAGATAAGCATCCGCTCCTCAATCTGGTGTTCGCCCTTGAGGAATCGCTCTACTGCCTCACGTGCGTTGCTCGGCTTGACCTCGGTGAGATAGCCAAGCTGGCCATGATCGACGCCCAGAAGCGGCACCTCAGCCTCGCCGACCAGATCCAATGCCCGCAGCATCGATCCATCGCCCCCGAGGCTCACAACCAGATCGAGGCCCTCGGCGAATCTACTGGCCGGGACCGCAAGGGTGCTTCCGCCGACGGCAACCGCGTCCTCTTCGGGCATTCGGACCTCGTGGCCCTCCCTGGTCAGCCACTTGGCAAGCTCACGAGCGTGTTCGCTCGCTGCCTCACGGCCAAGGTGAACAATCACGCCAATCGAGGCCATCAGAGACCCTCCGCTTCCACGACGGCGGCCTGGGCCCAGGCGAGAACATCAACATCAGAAGCGGGTTCATCGTGTGCTCGGGCATGAACAAGGAATTCGACATTCCCGTCGCTCCCGGTGATCGGTGAGACCATGACCCCCATAATGGCGGCTCCGGCAGCCGCGAGTGCACCACTTGCCAAGATCAATGTGTCGAGCCAAACGGCAGGGTCCCGGATTACGCCCCGACCTTTGTCGGCGTCCGCCTTGCCCGCTTCGAACTGGGGCTTCACCAGCAGGAGCAAATCAGCGCCGCGGCAAGCCAGGGTGAGGATCGGCTCAGCGACCGTTCGCAGTGAGATGAACGACAGGTCCGCCACCACAAGATCACCCGCGCCGCCGACATCATCGGGGCTCACGTGACGCACATTCGTCTGCTCGTGTACGGCGACCCGGTCATCGGCTCGAAGCTTCTCGTGGAGTTGATTGCGGCCCACGTCGATCGCCACCGTCTCTTTGGCACCACGCTGAAGCACACAGTCGGTAAAGCCGCCCGTCGACGACCCGACATCAATTACTCGGCGCCCGTCAGGATTGACGGCGAACCGGTCGAGAGCGGCATCGAGTTTCTCGCCAGCGCGGCTTACGAACCGAGGACTATCGCCGAGAATAAGTACCGCCTCGCCAGGATCGACCATGCGCGCTGGCTTCAACGCCGGGGCACCGCCAACGGTGACTTGCCCAGACTCGATCAGCTCTCGAGCTCGAGCACTGCTCGTTGCCAGGTTGCGGCGCACGAGTTCAGCATCGAGGCGGCGCCGAGCAGCCATTGCGAGCTACGCGCCGAGGCTCGAGCGTACGAGCGTTAGGAGGTCGTCACCGGTGACCGACGGTGTGGGGGTGACAGGCAAATCGGCGGGACTGGTGACGCCACTGAACACCAAGCCGAAGTCGTAGCCCATCTCGGTGGCAAAGTCACCGTCGGTGTCGGGGCGATCTCCAATCATGATCCCGTCTTCCCCGATCAATGAGCGAGTAAGCGCTGCAATTGGAGCGAACGGCTTGCCGGCTACGGCGGGCTCAACTCCTGCTGCGGCTGCAACCGCCGCCACTAGGGCTCCATTACCAGGCAGAAGTCCATCTGCCGCTGGATAGGTGGGGTCGAGGTTGGTTGCGATGAACCGCGCTCCGTCATGGATTGCCTGCATGGCACGGCGCATGCTGTCGTAGTCAAACTCGAACGTGATACCGACGATCACGGCACTCGCCGGACCGTCGGTGACGAGCTCTGCACCGCGCTCTGAGAGAGCTTTGAGCAGGCCCTCAGATCCGATGGCGAGCACACGTTCCTCTGGCTCAACCATCGTGGCCGCTGCCATCGCTGCGGTCACGACCTCGGCTTCAGCGTCGTCAATGCCATGTGACGCCAACTTGTCAGCGACCTGGGCTGGCGTCCGGAGCGCCGAATTGGTCACGAACGCGACTCGATGGCCGGCATTCCGGAGCAGCTCGACTGCTTCTGGGCTGCCCGGCACCGTGTCGGTACCGCGCCAGATGACGCCGTCCAGATCAAGGGCCCAGGCGGTCAGCTGACTTCCCATGTGGGAAGGCTGTGCAACAACGCGTTGAGATCACCAGGGCCGTTCTTCTCATTTGCTACAGCCAGTTGGCTAGAAACTGCCTCGCTGTATTCGGACCGCTCCACGGCTCGAAAGACACCGACCGGGGTTGGCGACTGACGATCAGACGCGAGGCGACTAAGAGCGAATGCCTGGCCGGTGCTGGATGCCGACTCATCGTGGACGTACAAGGCCTCCTCGCCGACATTGGCAACTTCAACGATCTTGGCACCGTCGTTGTCAATCACGACACCCCGCTCGTTGTCAACCCCGAATCTCACGGGCTTGCCGTGCTCGAGGTTGATCAGCATCGCATCGCGAGCATCCCGCTTGGTCAGCGCAGCAAACGCGGCGTCGTTGAAGACGTTGCAGTTCTGGTACACCTCAACAATCGCGCTGCCCTTGTGCTCGTGGGCACGGCGAAACATTTCCTGCATGTGCTTACGGTCCATGTCGTGGGTACGTGCAACGAAGGTCGCTTCGGCACCGAGCGCCAGCGAGATCGGGTTGAACGGATAGTCAAGCGAGCCCATTGGCGTCGACTTGGTTACCTTGCCTTGCTCGCTCGTCGGCGAGTATTGACCCTTTGTCAGGCCGTAGATCTGGTTATTGAACAACAAGATGGTGAGGTTAACGTTGCGCCGCAGCGCGTGGATCAAGTGGTTGCCACCAATCGACAGCATGTCGCCGTCGCCGCCAACAACCCACACATCGAGGTCCGGACGGGCAACTGCGAGACCGGTCGCAATCGCTGGCGAACGACCATGGATGCTGTGCATCCCGTAGGTATTCATGTAATACGGGAACCGAGCAGCGCAGCCAATGCCCGAAACGAAGACGGTGTCTTCGCGGCGGACGTCAAGCTCGGGCATCATCATCTGCACAGCAGTGAGGATGGAGTAGTCACCACATCCGGGGCACCAGCGGACCTCTTGATCGCTGGTCCAGTCCTTCTTTGTCGTGAGCGGGACGGTGGTCATCGCACGGCCTCCATGATGTTGTTGACCATCTCGGCAGCCGTAAATGGCTGTCCGGTCACTTTGGTAATCGACTTTGCATCGACCAGAAACTCAGCCCTTAGGAGCCGAGAGAGCTGACCGAGGTTCATCTCGGGAACGAGAACATGCGTGTACCGAGCAAGGATTTCGCCGAGGTTCGGCGCAAACGGGTGCAGATGGCGCAAGTGGACCTGGGCTACGGGGGTACCACTGCGATTGAGACGACCGGTAGCGGCGGCAATCGAACCCCATGTAGAGCCCCAGCCAACAACAAGTATCTCGGCATCGGGATCCCCCGATATCTCCAGTGGTGGGATCGATTCTGCGATCTTGCGGATTCGCTCGTCGCGCAACTCAACCATGAACCCATGGTTCTCTGGGTCGTAGCTGATATTGCCCGTACCATCTTCCTTTTCGATGCCTCCAATTCGGTGCATCAACCCTTCGGCACCAGGTATCGCCCAAGGCCGCGCCATGTCACCATTTCGTATGTACGGCATGAAGGTTTCTTCGCCGTCCTCACTGGTGTGATTGGTGCTGCTGGCAAACTCGACGGGTATGTCCGTGAGATCGGCCACGTCTGGTAGGCGCCATGGCTCAGTGCCATTGGCCAAGTACCCGTCGCTGAGCAACATGACCGGGGTGCGATAACGAATCGCCAGGCGCACGGCCTCGATCGCTGTATCGAAGCAGTCCGACGGAGAACTCGCGGCCACGATCGGCATCGGGGCCTCACCGTGACGGCCGTACATCGCCATCATGAGATCGGCGGCTTCGGTCCTGGTCGGTAGACCGGTGGATGGCCCACCGCGCTGAATGTCAATCACGACGAGCGGCAACTCGAGGCTCACTGCGAGACCCAGAGTTTCGCCCTTCAGTGCAATACCCGGGCCACTGGTAGTGGTGATGCCGATATGACCGCCGTAGGCGGCACCGAGAGCGGAGCCAACCGCAGCGATTTCATCCTCGGCTTGGAATGTGCGCACACCGAAGCTCTTATGCTTTGCCAGCTCGTGAAGAATGTCGGATGCCGGCGTGATCGGGTACGAGCCGAGGAAGATCGGCAATCCGGCCAGCTGCGATCCAGCCACCAAGCCCCACGACAGCGCCGTGTTGCCATTGATGTTGGTGTAGGTACCGGCCGCGAGTTCGGCGGGGCGAACCGCAAGACGACTCGCCGACAGCTCTGCGGTCTCACCGAATGCGTGACCTGCCTTGTAGGCCGCTTTATTCGCTGCGACGATCAATTCTTTTCCGCTGAACTTCTCATCAATCCAGAGCATCGTTGGCTCTTCGGGACGGCTGTAGAGCCACGACACCAGACCGAGTGCGAAGAAGTTCTTGGACCGCTCAGCGTCGCGGGGCTTCACCCCGATGTCCTTGCAGATTTCCTTGGTAAGCGAGGTCATCGGCGACGTGATCATCGTGTAGCCGTCGAGGGTGCCGTCTTCAATCGGATTCGACTCGTAGCCAGCCTTTGCCAGGTTTCGCTCATCAAACGCGTCGGTGTTGACGATCACCGTGCCGCCCAACTCAACCTTCGGAAGGTCTGCCTTGAGGGCTGCCGGGTTCATCGCAACGAGGACGTTCGGGGCATCACCGGGGGTGGTGATGTCATGGTCTGAGATATGCACCTGGAAGGCCGAGACGCCGGCAAGTGTTCCGGCCGGAGCCCGAATCTCTGCAGGGAATTCCGGCAAGGTTGCCAGGTCGTTTCCGAAGAGGGCGCTTGCCGTAGTGAACCGGTCCCCCGTCAACTGCATGCCGTCGCCCGAGTCTCCAGCGAATCGGATGATGATGCGCTCGACCTCTCTGATGTCGGAGCGCTCCACGGTGTTGGTCACGATGCCATATCTCCTTGCCGCGATATCTCGTTGCCGCGTTGCGGCAATACCCGCGGCCTGATCACCATAACTCCACTGGGTCAGTGAGACGTAAACCGGCAGACGCACAATTGACGACAATGCGTGAAGTGCGTAGCAAACCGACGCTCGGGCTCATCCCACCGCCTGGCACAGGTGCGTTCGATCCACCTGCCCCGAGGATGTAGCGGGCCGAAACGTCCGCCGAAACCGACTTCGCAAGCCGGGACTGAGCGTCAGCCCAGGGCGCGAACCCTGGCCTGCACATCAGCCAAATCCTTGTCGTGCGATGCCACCCACGCAAACAATTCGCGGGCCCGAGGGGCTCGACCAGCACGATCGTAGAGGTCGGCCAGCGCATAGGCCCGCCGCAAATGATGTGGTTGGGGCCGCTTCGGGACCTTCCATCCAGCTGCGAGCAGTCCTATAGCGGCCTCGACTTCGCCGCGGTCGGCCCGTGCGCCTGCGGCGACGATCCTTCCTTCGACCACAAGTTCCGCGTTCGGCGACGAGTCGCCGAGCTCAGCCCACAAATCATCGACGTCAGTCCAATGCTTCATCGCTCGGTGGCAATCGGCCAGTACCGGGTGCTGCTCGGTCGATCCAGAGATCTCTCGGAACGCCTCGAGATGCTCGATGGCTTCCTTCCACTTACCCGTACGGTAGTGGGCCAGGCCCATGAGTTCTCGCGCCTCGGGAAGCTCTGGTGCTTCCCGCACGACAGGCCGAAGCGCGATGATTGTGTCCTTGAACCGCTCTGACTCGAATGCCTTGCTTGCATCGCGTAGCCGACGGCTCAACGACGTCGATCGAGGCTCACCGACCATTCGACGAAGTGACACCGCTGGGTCGACGATCTGCGACGCACGCGCCGCGAGGGGCTTGCGTTCGAAACCGCCACTAGCCCTCCCCCGCTTCACGGCCGATGCCGCTGTTCGCTCCAGATCCGCTGCCGTAGGAAGAGTGCGGTCTGGCCGAGATGGACTGTCCCGTACTTCGGCCTCCTTCTCCGCGCGCTGTTCCGGTGGGCGCTTGTTGGGCCGATTATCGTTCGTCGGCTCCTCGTAATTCATGTTCCCTGCGCCACGTCGAGCGATGCGGCCCCATTTCGCTGGACCAGCGAGGTCACGATCCGGAAGGCGCTCACCTGGCTTCTTGCTGCCACGCTGGTCTCGACCCCGGGGGTCTCGGTCGCCGTCGCTGCGGCGGGGGCCGCCCTTGCCGGCTCCGCCGCGAGGCGGGCCGCTCGAGTTGCGCTGATCACCGGCGCGGCCCTTCGAAGGGCCGCCGGGTCGGGCGCGTGGGGGACGAGAGTCGCTGGACATGGGTTCCGATCCTATCGCCGGCCGTCACTGAGCCGGGCGGAACTCCCTCAAGGGAGTCATCTGGGGCCCTGTATGGGCGTAAAACGTACTCAAGCCCCGCCGAAGCGGGGCTTGAGTGTGAGAAATCCGGCGGCGTCCTACTCTCCCAGGGCCTGACGGCCCAAGTACCATCGGCGCTGAATGGCTTAACTTCCGTGTTCGGAATGGGAACGGGTGTGACCCATTCGCTATCGCCACCGAAAATGTGTTGTCGCTGCGGCCGAAACCGCAGACCTCTCCCGGCGCGGATGCGCGGAGAGAGGGACAGACCTCTTTAGAACTCCATAGCGAGCACGAACACCCAGTTCGAGTGAAAATGTGTAACCAAGCCCTCGGCCGATTAGTACCGGTCAGCTGAACGCATTACTGCGCTTACACTTCCGGCCTATCAACGTGGTGGTCTTCCACGGGCCTTACCCGGTTAACCCGGTGAGAGATCTCATCTTGGAACAGGCTTCCCGCTTAGATGCTTTCAGCGGTTATCCCTTCCGTAGGTCGCTAATCAGCAATGCCCCTGGCGGAACAACTGACACACGAGAGCTACGTCCATCCCGGTCCTCTCGTACTAGGGACAGATTTCCTCAAATCTCTTTCGGCTGCAGAGGATAGGGACCGAACTGTCTCACGACGTTCTAAACCCAGCTCGCGTACCGCTTTAATGGGCGAACAGCCCAACCCTTGGGACCTGCTTCAGCCCCAGGATGCGATGAGCCGACATCGAGGTGCCAAACCT
>JABIQM010000169.1 GCA_018699415.1 Acidimicrobiaceae bacterium | reverse complement strand
TCGAAGTAACGCGGGGGACAGTTCGCAGCGTTACTTCCTCTGGCCTGACGTAGCCTTACGTCAGTGAGTCCGCGCAAACGCAGTGAACGCCGCCTGGTTCGAGCCTGGTCGCCTGAGGCAAAGTCGGCAGGACGCGCCCCGGCCCAGCTCGCAACCGAGGAGCCGATGGCCATCGAACTGGACGGCGTCCGTGTTGCGACCACGATGCGCACCCCAGGTCACGACTTCGAGTTGGCTGCAGGGTTTTGTTACAACGAAGGGCTTCTCGACGGACACGCGATTCGCGAGGTGAACTACTGCGCAAATGGTTCCGCTGCCGCCACAGCGTTCAACATCGTGACGGTGTCGACTGGTGGTCACGCCCCGCCACCGGTTCCGCGACTGGCAACCACGACTTCGTCTTGTGGGTTCTGCGGCACCAAGGAGATCGATGAACTGGCCGCTCGCCTTGCGCCCGTGGTCGGGGATCCGATCGATTGGCATGTTCTTGCTGAGGCGCCCGACAAGCTTCGGCCCGGCCAGGATCTCTTTGATGCCACCGGCGCAGTCCATGCTGCTGGAATCGTTGACGCGACAGGTGGCGTTGGTCTCATTCGCGAGGACGTTGGCCGCCACAACGCCGTTGACAAACTGATTGGCAGGCTTCTGCTCGACGGCCAAATACCGGCTGTGGGCAACGCTGTGGTTGTGAGCGGCCGGGCGAGCTTCGAGCTCGTGCACAAGGCCTGGGCCGCAGGCTTTCGAGCGTTGGTCGCCGTGAGTGCGCCGACAGCGCTCGCTACGGCTACTGCCGAACGTGCCGGGATGCAGCTCGCTGGCTTTGCGCGTAACGGGCAACTCACGATTTACGTCGAGTAGCGCAGGCGAGAGCCGGTCCCCGGCGTGCGCCATACGATGGCCCGATGTCAGTGAAGATGCTCGGCGTTCCCTACGACGTTCACTCGTCGTTTCTGCGCGGGCCCGCCGCGGCACCCCAGGCGGTGCGAGATGCGCTTACGTGTGGCTCGGCGAACTGGTGCACCGAGTCTGGACTTGACCTTGAGCCGCTCCGTGATGAGTCGTGGTTCGATCTGGGTGACCTCGTTCTTCCCGACCATGCTCCCTCAGCGGTAGGCATGATCCGAAATGAAGCGACAGCCGCCATCGCTGACGGGTCTCGAATTCTGTCGATTGGGGGCGACCACCTCGTCACATGGCCGATTGTGCAGGCGGTGAGCGCTGTGCACGACGACCTCACGATCGTGCACTTTGATGCCCATCCGGATCTCTACGACGAGCTTGACGGAGACCGCTACTCCCATGCCTGTCCGTTCGCCCGCATCATGGAAGAGGGGCGGGTTGCCCGTCTGCTCCAATTCGGGATCCGGACGATGACCCCGCACCAGTGTGATCAGGCCGATCGCTTCGGGGTTGAGGTTCATGAGCTGCGGGATTGGGACTATCGGATTCCCGAGCTGAGCGGTCCCGTCTATATCTCGATTGATGTCGATGCTCTTGACCCTGCGTTTGCCCCAGGCATCTCGCACAATGAGCCTGGCGGGATGACGACGCGACAACTGCTTGATTCTCTGTACCAGATTGACGCGAGCGGAGTGCCAGTCGTTGGCGCCGATGTCGTGGAGATCAATCCTTCTCGCGACGTGAATGATCAGACAGCAATGGTGGGTGCCAAGCTGATCCGCGAACTGCTTGGAATGATGATTAGTAAGGAACTCGTCCAGTGAGCCCGATTCGATTCACCCATGCCCTGGTGCGGTCGCCATCGCCCAGTGTCGTTGATGGTCTTCGAGCGATTGATGGCCCCGACCCTGACTTTGATTGCTTTGTGGCTGAGCATGGCGAATATTGTCTCGCTCTCGAACGTGCCGGCCTCGCCGTTGAAATGATGGCTGAACTTCCCGCGTTCGCGGATGCCGTGTTTGTGGAGGATGCGGCGCTTTGCATCGGGAACCATGCGGTTGTTCTGCGGCCGGGAGCACCGAGTCGAGCGGGCGAAGCTGATGCTATCCAGTTGGACCTGTCCTCCCGGTTTCGAACCATGGAGACAGTGGCCGATGGTTGTGTCGATGGTGGCGACATTCTTGTCACCGCCTCGGAAATTATCGTCGGTCGTTCGGCGCGGACGAACTCTGCCGGTGTGATGGCACTCGCTGCGGCAGCACGACCAAGCGGGATGCCTCTGCGTTCGGTCGACACGCCCGTTGACGTGCTCCATCTCAAAACCGACTGTGCAATCATTGATGAGGGCACGATCTTCTCGACGCGGCGGCTGGCCGCCAGTGGCTGCTTCGAAGAATACAACGTGATTCTCTGTCCCGACGGTGAAGAGCCGGCGGCGAACCTGATTCGAGTAAACGATGTCGTCATCATGCGAACTGGCTTCCCCGAGACGACCGCTTTGCTTGAGTCGAACGGCTATCAGGTCGACTTGGTGCAGGCAGACGAGGCCGCACTAGTTGACGGTGGCCTCTCGTGTATGTCGCTGCGCTGCGCTTGGTGACGTTGTTCTTGCCGCTCTGGGTATCGATCATGCTCAGAACGGGATTGTCCCCGAGCAGTCAGCAAACCGGCGTCAGGGAGTCTTAGAGGATCTTGTCGAAGAACGCCTTGGTCCGTTCGTGCTGCGGGTTGTCGAAGATTTCGTCGGGCGTTCCTGACTCAACAATCAGGCCCTCATCGATGAAGTACACGCGGTCCGCCGCAGCACGTGCGAAGCCCATCTCGTGCGTCACGACAGCCATGGTCATGCCCTCCGCCGCGAGCTCGAGCATCACGTCGAGCACCTCTTTGATCATTTCCGGGTCGAGGGCGGAAGTGGGTTCGTCGAAGAGCATCACCTTGGGCTCCATGGCCAGAGCTCGGGCGATCGCCACCCGCTGCTGCTGACCACCTGATAACTGGCGAGGGTAGGCGTCGGCCTTCTCGGGAATGCCGACTCGTTCGAGTTGGCGCATGGCTGTTTGGTAGGCCTCGCTGTCGGAGCGGCCCCGCACCTTCTTTTGGGCGAGCGTGATGTTGCCGAGCACGGTGAGGTGGGGGAACAGATTGAACTGCTGGAAGACCATCCCGAGCTCGGCTCGGGCTGTATCGAGATCGGTGGACTCGTCGACGAGATTGACGCCGTCGATCCACACGTCGCCGCCGGTTGGGATCTCAAGAAGGTTCATACATCGAAGCACCGTCGACTTGCCGGAGCCGGACGGGCCCACGATGACGACGACCTCGCCTTTCTCAACGCTGAGATCGACGCCACGGACCGCATGAATCGTCTTGTTGAAGGTTTTCGTCAGCCCGGAGACTTCGATCATGGCGCTCATCGTTCACCTACGCGGTCGCGGGACATGTACTTCTCAACTTGGCTGAGTAGAAGAGACAGAGCCACCACCAGCGTGAGGTAGATGAAGGTCAATGTGAAGTAGGCCTCGGGGAACTTGAAAGTTTGGGCGCTGAACTGGCGGGCATTTCGTGTGAGTTCGAGTACTCCCAGAACGGACAAGAGCGATGTGTCCTTCAGGATTGCGATGAAGTCGTTGCCGAGTGGCGGGATGATGGCGCGTGATGCTTGAGGTAGCACGATGTATCGCATCGTTTGTCGATAGCTGAGCCCGACGGACCTGCCGGCTTCCATCTGGCCGGTTGGGATGGACTGGATGCCACCGCGGAAGATTTCGGCCATATAGGCGCCATAGATCAGTGAGAGTGCAGCGATGGCACGCCAGAACTGTGGGACGCTATTCGCGAAACCGAGCTTGGCGGAAACGTCGGGCACGATGACGAGTGCCAGCGTGAATATCAGCGGCAAGATTGGGATGCCGCGGACCAACTCCACATATGCCCGGGCCACGTTGCGAGCCACGATGTTTCGCGAAACCTGGCCGAGGCCCGCAACGAGGCCGAGTAGAAAAGCGATGCCGAAGGCGTAGATCGTTGCCCTGATGGTTGTCCAGACGCCCGGGGCGATGTTCTTCCAGGCGAGGTCGTAGTCAGGATCGATGGCGATCTTCAGGCCCATCGACACGATGACGACGCCAACGATCACCGACCACCAGGGGAACCGCTCCCACCATGCGTCGTGTTCGCGGCGGCGACGAGCGGCGTAGAGCGTGTCACTCGTACTAGTGGTAAGGCTCATGAATTCTCATCCCCTGGCGGGAAAACGTACAAGCGGGACACCGGAGATCGCTCCCCGATGCCCCGCGAGTGAAGCACAGATGCTCGCATACTGAGAGCATTGTGTTCAGCGATGTGTTAACCGATGTCGTCGTAGGTGATGGTGAAGGCGCCAGAGAAGAACTCTTCGCCCAGTGCGGCCATCGTGCCGTCTGCCTTCATCGCCGCGATTGCCAAGTTGAACGGCTCTACGAGGTCAGAATCCAGCGGGAAGATGAAGCCGAGTTCATCAGCAGACAGTGAGTCGCCAACGAGCTTGATCTTGTCGGCGTTTTCGCCGATGTAGCCCTGGCCGGCGGTCTCATCGATGATGGCGGCGCATGCGTCGCCAACAATGACGGCCTGGACAACGAAACCGAACTCGTCGAAGAGGGTGATGCGGTCCTCGCCGACAAGGTCGACGGCGGTGTCGTAGTTGGTGGTGCCGCCGACGGAGGCGACCTTACAGTCAGTGGCAGCGAGGGCGTCGGGGCCATCAATGTCGCTGTCGGATGCAACCATCACACGCTGGTCGATGTTGATGTAGCCATCGGAGAAGGCGACAATCTTGGAGCGCTCTGCGGTGATGGTGATGCCGTCGGCCGCGAGGTCGAACTCGCCATCAGCGATCGACTGGATCATCGGGTCCCACTCGAAGGTCCGGTAGTCGGGGACACAGTTCAGGCGTTCACAGATGTCGTCGATGGCTGCGTAGTCCCAGCCGCCGGGCTCGCCGGTTTCTGCGTCGATGTAGTTGAACGGCAGATACGCGTTTTCGATGGCGATGGTGATCGTGCGGCCTTCAAGGTCGACGAGATAGTCGCCACCTTCATCAGCCATATCGCCTGAATCGTCGGTGTCGGTGGTGCTGTCGTCATCGCCGCATGCCGCAGCGAACAAGACGAAGCCGAACAGGATTGCGAGAAGTCGCAATGTCCGCTTTGTAGTCATTTGATTTTCTCCAGATCTGACCGGCCGTGGTGACCTTCGCCAGTAGTCCTCCTAGGTTAACCTGCCGGGGTTTCAGCGCCCACCGCGTAGTGGTTTAAGCGTTCGAATAATGGGATCGCGTCATCGAGGATCGGGCCGAGTCGGTCGGGTACTGGATGAGTTGATGGTCGGGGCGAAGCAAAGCCCGTGGACGTGTGGACCTTGTCGTACCAGTACGGCGCCCAGGCTCCGTCTTGCGGCTTTGGTCCTACCGGCCACGTCAACATTGCCTCATCAAATGTGAGTCCGAGGCGCTCGCAGACTGAGGTGAGGACGCCGGCCGGATCCTTCAACAATGTCTGCGAGTCGATCACTATCGGATCGCCGCCCTCGGCCAGAATGGCGTCAAGCAACTCGACTGACTCGACGAGTCCCGTGTCCGACAGTTCGCAATGGGGTAGCTGGACTGAGAGCGATGCCAGCATGTCTCGCGGATGGCGAACCAGGATGATGTTCTCGGTTTGGCCGAGATGGCTGCGATCAACGCCCTTCAGATGATGGGCCATCTGCTTGATGTAGAAGACTGGAGTCGCCACATCGCCGAGGATCACGTCTCGGATCACCGCGTCGGCATCTGTGGACTGGCTCGCCAACACCTCGGCCGCACCAGGATGGTCGCGGTCGTCAAGGGACAGATAATGAGCGTAGAAAGGTTCGTCGTACACGGTTGTGTCGGCACGCTGTCGCCACGAATACATCAGTGCTGTGGAGATGTTCCGCGGGCCCGACCAACACTGAATTCTCTTCACGCTGGGCACTCTGCTTCGATGCGCGAGTCGTAAAGAGCGCGGAGACGGGTTGTCATCTCGCCCCGGTTGCCATCCCCAATTGAACGGCCGTCGATGGTGTGAACCGGGGTCAGTCCACCGAATGTGCCCGTGACGAACGCTTCATCGGCGGAGTAGACGTCGGTCAACGAGAACGCACACTCCCGCGTCGGGATGCCAGCGGCCTGGGCAACTTCGATGACCAGTGCGGACGTGATGCCGTTGAGGTTGTACTGGCCCGTCGATGTCCACACCTCGCCTTTGCGGACCACAAAGAAGTTCGTGGCGTTGCACGTGGCCACTGCACCGGTCGGGTCGAGCATCAGCGCCTCGTCTGCGCCTGCGTTCGTTGCCTGGATCAGCGCGATCACCTCGTGCAGCTTCGAGTGACAGTTGAGCTTCTGATCGAGTGTGTCCGGGGGTGGACGACGAACTGTCGCCGTGAAGAGCGAGATCCCTTGGTCCCGGACCGCAGGGTCGGCCGCTTTGTGCTCGGCGATGATCACGATATTCGGGCCACCGATGTTGTTGGACGGGTGCTGCGACGGTGTTTTCTTGTCACCGCGGGTGACCATGAGACGGATGTGGACGTTGTCGTCCATGCCGTTGCGTTCGACGGTGGCTCGCAGAGCGGCCTCCACGCCGGCTCGGTCGAGTCCGATGTCGATCCCTGTCGCCGCGGCACCCGCGAACAGGCGGTCGAGGTGCCGGTCGAGGAAGGCGAACACCCCGTGGTGAAGGCGGATTCCTTCCCAAATGCCATCGCCGACAAGGAAGCCGCTGTCGAACACTGACACCTTCGCCTCGTGGCGGGGGAAGAACTCGCCATTGATAGAGATCTCGATTGACTCGTTGCGCTCGTCGGCGAGTGCTTGGTGTGTGCTGCGGCTCATGCCCGCGAACCTATCCGTAGACTTGGTTCATGCTCGATTCCGTCACTACCAGCGAAGGCCTCGCGGTCGTTCACCTTTTTTGCGCACGCACGGCCGACACCGAGAACGATGCCGTCATTTCTGCGGTCAAGGCGGCGCAAGCCGCCGACGTGCAGGTTGTCACCGCAGCGATCCTCGGTCACAAGGCCGAGTTGTGTTTCATGGCCCTGGCGGCTGACGGGTGGGCGCTGCGCGATCTTCAGACTGCCCTGACGAACGCCGGTCTCGTCGTCGTCGACAGCTTCGTGTCGATCACCGAACTTTCCGAGTATGCCCAGGGTCTCCCCGAAGAGATGAAGAACATGCGGCTCTACCCGGAACTGCCACCCGAGGGGAAGAACGCGTATTGCTTCTACCCGATGACGAAGCGCCGTGGGGCCGACAACAATTGGTTCACGCTCGACTTCGAGGAGCGAAAAGAGCTCATGTACGAGCACGGCACGTCGGGGCGTCAGTTCGCTGGCCGAATCGTCCAACTGATCACCGCATCCACTGGTCTCGACGATTGGGAGTGGGGTGTCACCTTGTTTGGTGTCAAGATCGACGACCTCAAGGACACGGTGTACACGATGCGCTACGACACCGCCTCGGCTGTCTACGCCGAGTTCGGGCCCTTCTATACGGGCATGACCGGCCCGGTTGAAGAGATCCTCGCTCGCACCTAGGTGCCGCAAGGCTCTGACCTCAGGGTCACGTTGCCGGCACGTTGCCAAAGCGATGAAGCGTTTGGCTGATGGCTTGCTCGCGCAGGTAGAGGCGGAGTTCCAAGCGTCCGCTTGCAGTGACCGGTTCATCGATGATGTGAACGTCGTGTTCTACTGCGGCCAGCCGAAGCGAGTCGGACGCGTAGCCAATCATGCGGATTCGGCCCCAGCGGAGATTGATCAAGCGAGCGATGAAGTCATCGTCGGACTCTGTCGTCGCGTCGGAAACGGTTGTCGAGGTATTGACTCGTTCAGCCGCAGCGACCGCTCGGCGAACGGCCGCGGGGTCGGCGTCGGCGCTCGCCCGGATCACGACTGTGGGGTGGGGGAGGTAACGCAGTTCGTTGCGCTCGCAGAACAGCGCGCTGGGGTCATGGCCGATGCCGTAGTGGGCGTTGTGCCACTGGCGATCGGACTCAGGAGCGTCGGCGAGGTCGGCGGTCGATGTCCAGCGTCCGAGTTGAAGCAGATAGTCGCTGCCACCGGCCTTCGCGCCAAGCCCGACCGATGAGCCCTTCCATCCGCCGAACGGTTGCCGGCGAACAATCGCACCAGTGATCCCGCGATTGACGTAGGCGTTGCCGACTTCGACTGAGTCGAGCCAGGTTTTGATCTCCTTCTCGTCGAGTGAGTGGAGACCACCGGTGAGTCCGAAGTCGGAGTCGTTCTGGATCCGAATTGCTTCCTCGAGGCTCTCGGCCCGGATGAGTCCGAGCACGGGGCCGAAGCACTCGGTCTGATGGAACCAGCTGCCGGGCGCGACACCCTCGCGAACGCCCGGAGACCATAGTGAATCGGCATCGCCCTGTTGCTTGGGTTCGACGAGCCACGACTCGCCCTCGTCCAAGTGTTCGAGCGCTCGGGTGAGCGTGCCCTCTGGCGCCAGGATTGTCGGCCCGTAGTTCGGGCCCGACTTGGTCGGCGAACCGATGCGGAGGCTCCTGACCGCATCCATGAGCTGCCGTCGAAAGCGGGGATCGTCGGCCACGCCCCCGACCAGAATCGCGAGGCTCGCTGCCGAACACTTCTGGCCGGTATGACCAAATGCCGATTTCACCAGATCGCCTACGGCCTGGTCGATGTCGGCGTGGGGTGTGATGACCAACGCGTTCTTGCCGCTCGTCTCGGCCAGGACTGGGAGGTCGGGTCGCCAGCGGCGAAACATCTTCGCTGTCTCGGTTGAACCGGTGACGATGACGGCATCGGAGCCAGTCACGAGTGCTTGGCCGACCTCGTTGTCTGGTGTGCGAACGAACTGGAGGGCGCCGGGCGGTACCCCAGCGGTGTGCGCAGCCTCCACAATCAGCTCGGCACAGCGGGGAGTCTCGGGAGCGGGCTTGAGGATGACGGTGTTGCCGGAGGCAAGCGACCCCATCACCCCGCCGGTCGGGATAGCGACCGGGAAGTTCCACGGGGGCACAACGGTGATTACGCCGTAGGGGGCGAAGCTTGCACCCTCCGTTGACTCCAACTCAGCGCCATGGTCGCCGTACCAGCGAGCAAAGTCGATCGCCTCACTCAGCTCGACGTCGGCTTCGGCGAACACCTTGCGTCCCTCGTACGCCATGGTGCTCAGGAACTCATCGCGCCGATTCTCTAATTCATCGGCGACTGCCCAGAGGATCCGGCGGCGCTCGACTGCCCCGAGATCAAGCCAACCCGGTTGGGTGGCGCGGGCGGTGGCCAAGTGCTGGTCCACGGCGGAGATCGAGGTCGTCAGCGCGGCTCGCACCGGTTGGGCGGTGAGCTCGCGAACCTTGACAAGCCAGTCCTGAACCGCGGGCTGGGCGGTGTCGGTATCGGGATGATTGGCAAATCCCGATGTGATTGCTGGGAGGCGCCCACGGCGATGTGGCTCCGCGGAGACAGCGTCTCGACCGGCGACCGCCCGACGGAACCGATCGGCTTGGTCATGGAACGAAGCGCTGGTGGGAGACATCGCAAAGAGATGGCGCAAGAAGTTGTCACCTGAAGCGTTCTCCTCAAGCCGGCGGATCAGGTAACTGATCGCCACATCGAAATCTGCAGGGGCGACGATCGGTGTATAGAGAAGGAGATCATTGGTGCTCTGCTGCACGGCTCGGGCATGCGATGGCGCCATACCTTGAAGCATCTCGAAATCAACATGCTCGGCAACCCCGTGGGCCTCGACGAGCAGCTTTGCCCACGCCACGTCAAACAAATTGTGGCTGGCGACCCCGACCCGAACGGCAGCCGTGTGCTTAGGGCGCACCGCCCACTCTACGCACCGCTTGTAGTTCGCATCTACGTCAGCCTTCGTGGCATACGGGGCTTGATCCCAGTTGTGCATCGCGGCATCGACCCGCTCCATCGCAAGGTTGGCCCCCTTCACGAGACGGACCTTGATGGCCGCGCCGCCACGTTCTCGGCGCCGGGTCGCCCAGTCAGTCAGCCGTTGGAGGGCTCCAAACGAATCAGGGAGGTAGGTCTGTAGGACGATGCCGGCCTCAGCGGTGAGATGGTCAGACTCATCGAGCACCGAAGTGAACGCGTCGAGGGTGAGGTGAAGATCCTTGTACTCCTCCATGTCCAGATTGATGAAAGTGCTCGGCTGAGCAGCAGCACCCGCGGAGAGGAGTTGGCGCAAGCGCGCCATGACTCGCGTCAGAGAATCGTCGTAGGACCAGAGGTCGATCTGGCTGGCGACTGCTGAGGCTTTCACCGACACGTAGGTCACGGCCGGGTCGGCGATGAGGTCGAGCGTGCGTTGAAAGCGACGCTCCGCCTCGCCCTCACCGAGTACAGCCTCACCTAACAGATTGAGGTTGAGGGCCACCCCTTGTTCGCGACGACCGGACATGTGGCGATGGAGACGAGTCGGGTCAGCATCAACGAGCATGTGTCCCACGAGTTGGCGAAGCCGTCGCCGGGCGAGCGGCATGACGATCCTCGGGGCGAGTGGAGCAATGTGTGCACCGATGTGAAGGAGGGCACGGTCGACCGGACCGACGAACCCCGGTAGGTCTGCGTTACGAGCCAGGGTGGCGAGTTCATTCGCAGCAAGCACGTTGTCGGCGTGGCGCGCGACCCGGTCGATGTACTGCATGGCGAAGTGCACGCCGGCCGGTTCATCAATCAGGGCATGCAGGCGCTCGACCTCGCCCCGCTCGGAACGGGTTTCGATCGACG
>JABIQM010000110.1 GCA_018699415.1 Acidimicrobiaceae bacterium | reverse complement strand
GGCGGCTCACCATTCGCAGATCGACGAGGACACGTTCTTCCTCATGCTTCCAGATGAGGCGTTTGCTACCGCGTTCGGCACGGAGTGGTTTGTCCGCCGCGGCGCCACGCGCACCGGCGAACCCTATGAGACCGATATCTACGCCGACCTCTAGTTTCGATCCAAACGGCGCAGAGTCGCTGGAGCTACATGTCCATGGCCTCGGCGACTTCGACACTGCCACCATTGCCAATGACGGGACAGCCCTTGGCGATATCGACCGCTGCGTCGAGTGATCCGGCCTCAATCAGCGAGTAGCCGGCCAGCGGGTTGACGCCGCCGCCGTCGCTCACCGATCCGTCGGAATTGATGGTCTTGGCCGCGCCGACTGGATTGCCGCCGTCAAGAAGGCTTCCTCCCATGCTGTCGAACCAGGTGCTCCAGGCAGCCACGAGTTTGTCCATACCTTCCTCGCTCTCGGGCATTCGGTGACCTCCGTGATAAGCGAGTACGTACTTGGACATCGTGTTTCTCCATCGGTGATTCGCGCTTGTGTGCCTACCCGACAAACATCAAGGGTGGGAATCGGCAGCTTTACGGAGAAAATGTACCCATGTCTGCTGTGATCAAGATCAACGCCATCACCGTCCCGAACGAACTTGGTGACGAGGTCGCCACTCGCTTCGCCGCCCGTGCGGGGGCAGTGGATGGTATGTCAGGCTTCCAGGGCTTCGAGCTTCTGCGTCCGACAGACGAGCGTGAGACGTGGCTGGTCATCACCCGCTGGGACGACGAGGAGTCGTTCATCGCATGGACCCAGTCCGCTCAGTTCCGTGACGGCCACAAGGCGGCACTGGCCGCTGGCGGTGAAGCTCCAGCTCCGCTTCCGATCAGCGCCGAGCTGTGGAGCTACGAGGTCGAGGTCGACCGCTCCGGCTCGTGATCCGCAACATCCACGGCGTCGTCAGCTGGGCGTTCATTGTTTCGAACGGGCTGGTCGGGGTCTGGGCGCTCGCTGCTCATCAATGGCCTGCGCTACGCCGTAAGGCGGGTTGGATCGCAGTTGGCATTGCCCAGACGATCATCATGTTGCAGGTCGGTCTTGGTGTTGTGTTGCAGACGTCAGAAGATATTGAGAGCGGCAGGCACCAACTCTATGGCTTCGCCGCGTTCATGAGCATCGGCATCATCTTTGCCTATCGCAATGAGATGCGCGACAAGCCTCACCTGCTCTACGGGATCGGCAGCCTCTGGCTCATGGGTCTCGGACTCCGGGCCATCTATCTGATGTGAGTTCGCAAAGTTTGCTCAGTGCAATGTTGCCGCTCAACTACATCGCTGGGGAGATTCCTAAAGCGGCGTAGTTCTGCTTCTCGAAGTTGGCGCGAAACATGTCTCGTAAACTGGCGGCAGCCTCGTCGTATGCCTCAGGGTCGTCCCAAGTCTCGCGGGGGTTGAGGATCGCGTCGTCGACGCCGGCGCAGGTCGCTGGCATTTTGACACCGAGAGTCGGCTCCGTGTGCAGATCGACGTCATCGAAGTCACCGTTGAGCGCGGCGTTCAGCAGGGCGCGGGTGGCCTTGAGGGACATGCGATCGCCCTTGCCGTAGGGACCTCCGCTCCAACCAGTGTTGAGCAGGATGCAGCGGGTGTTGTTCTCGGCCATGCGCTTGGCGAGAAGTTCGGCGTAGACCGCTGGCTTCTGCGACATGAACGGAGCGCCAAAGCACGATGAGAAGTTCGGTTCGGGCTCGGTGACCCCAACCTCGGTACCCGCCAGCTTGGATGTAAAGCCCATGACGAAGTGGTACATCGTGTCCGCGGTGCTGAGGATCGACACTGGGGGAAGCACGCCGAACGCATCGGCGGTCAGTAACACGATCGTGTCGGGGTGTGGCCCGGCCGCGCCCTCGCGAACGTTGGGGTTCGTGTCGAGGCCGTAGGCGAACCGGGTGTTTTCGGTGATGGAGTTGTCGGTGAGGTCGAACTCCTGGGGATCGGTGTCCTCGACCGCCTTGCCCCGAAGGGCCGGCACGTTCTCGATCAAGGTGCCCTTCATCGACATGGCAGCAGCGATGATGGGCTCGGCGTCCTTGTCGAGGTCGATGAGCTTGGCGTAGCATCCATCTTCGAAGTTGGAGATGCCGGCGTCGGTCCAGACGTGTTCGTCGTCGCCGATCAACTCGCGGTTGGGGTCAGCGGAGAGCGTGGTCTTGCCGGTGCCAGAGAGGCCAAAGAGGATCGCGCTGTCTCCGCTTTCACCGACGTTGGCCGAGCAGTGCATCGATAGCTGGCCCTTTTCAGGGAGGACGAAGTTCATGATCGTGAACATCGTCTTCTTATTGACACCACAATAGTCGGCCTTGCCGAGCACGAGTCCGACACGCTTTTCGATATCGATGATGACGGCGCGGTTGGACTTGGTGCCGTCTCGTTCGGGGACACACTCAAAGGACGGCACGTTGATCAGCGTCCAACCTGCCTCAGCGCGGTCGCTGTCTTCGCGAACGTTCTTGGGGAACATGATGTTGCAGAAGTAGGCGTGCGTGGCGAACTCGCCAACGAAGCGGTAGGGCTCGGCGAACGTGGGGTCCCAGCCACAGAAGACGTCGGTCACATAGAGGTGACGTCGCTGAGCGTTGAGGTGGTCGATGACTCGAGGGAGAAGGGAATCGAACTTGTCGCTGGCAAATTTGGCAAAGCCGTTCTTCCACCAGACCCGATCGGTGGTGGCTGGGCGATCAACACAGAAGGTGTCGGCGACGGGACGACCGGTGCACGCCGGGTCGGAGAAGTAGACCAGCGGGCCATCGACGCCGAGCGAGGTCGAAAATGCTTTTTGCGCGTCGTTGGGGCCGTCCATCTCAACACGGCCGCGGTCGTTCGCGATCGCTTCGTGGAAGAGTTCGTCCTGGGTGAGGCCGTAGCGAAGCTCAAGGCCTTGGAGTCCGAAGGCGGCGTCGAGTTGGTCGGTGACGTCACTGGTGCTGGTCATGGGGTTCTCCCCGCTCGATAGGCGAGACGGAATCAACTGACTCGCCGTCGGTACCGGATCCCAGATCCTAAGCGTGGCACCGATTTGTCAAACCTATTCTCTGGTATTGGTCAGATGCGGGTTGGGCCGACACAAGTTTGTGATGTCATCTATCGTTTGTGGAGATTGAATATCCACAAGCTCGGAGGCTGGTCACAGTGACAGTCAATGCGTTCATACTGATTCAGGCCGAAGTTGGCACCGCTGGCGATGTTGCCAGGGAGACTGGTGCGCTCGCCCAAGTGCTCACCGCCGAGGTCACCATGGGCCCCTACGACGTGATTGCCCGCGCCGAAGCCGACAACATGGACGAACTCGGTGCTGTCGTCGTCAACACGATCGGTAACGTCGTCGGCGTTGAGCGCACCCTTCTCTGCCCCATCATCAAACTCTAAGCCCTTCCACGTCCCGCCTATCGGAAATCGTTGGAACGGTTCGCCGTGTGTGGGAGCTTGACCTAAAGGTCAGGGGTGGACATGTCGACTTCGGAGCCGAGGCGCAAGGTGGTGGCGCGGCCGTCGTCGTCAAGGCTGTACTGCACCCGCTGGCCGGGGCGCAGCATGCGAAAGATTGAGCCCTCGAGGGCATTGTCAGCCAGATCGATGTCGTTGAAGTTGACCTCGTCGACGAGGACTCCATCACCAGATCCGGGGTCGTAGCTCTTCATCACGCCCTGCATAGTTGCGAAGCGTAGCTGGCAGATGAGGCGACCGGCGACGCGGAGCCGGTACCATCCGAACCCGTGCCACGCTCTGCCTTCGACGCTGCCTCGCTCCGTGCCATGGTGGTCGCCTTCCGCGACGCCCTGAACGGTCATCGCGAGGCGATTAACAATCTCAATGTGTACCCAGTCCCCGACGGTGACACGGGCACGAACATGTCGCTCACACTTCGGTCTGTCGTGGAAGAGTTTGATGGAATCGACCCTGATATGGCTGGGGTCTGTCATGCCATCGCTCACGGGAGCTTGATGGGAGCCCGCGGCAACAGCGGCGTGATCATGAGTCAGATTTTGCGCGGATTCGTTGGTGTTACGAAAGAACACGACGAGGTGGACGGCCTCGTTTTCGCTGAGGCGCTCGCTGCCGCGGCCAAGGGCGCATACGGCGCGGTTGGTAACCCGGTCGAAGGCACAATCCTCACGGTTGTGCGCGAGGCAAGCGATGCAGCCGTTCTCGCCGCTACTGAGGGCGCCGACCTTGTGGGCGTGCTCGATGCCGCCCGAGCCGAAGGCGGAGCAAGTCTCGAGCGCACGCCCACCCTCCTCCAGGTCCTGGCCGACGCTGGCGTGGTCGACGCAGGCGGCGCCGGACTCTTGCTCTTCCTCGACGCCGCACTTCACATCGCAGACGACCGAGCGATGCCCGAGCCAAGCGTCGCTGCGCCGCCGGCGGAACCGATCCGGCCCGAGGGCGACGAACACGAACCGGGTATCGCTGACCTGCGCTACGAGGTCATGTTCCTACTCGACGCGCCTGATGATTCGATCGATGGTTTCAAGTCCGCGTGGGCCCAAGTTGGCGACTCGATAGTCGTTGTCGGCGGTG
>JABIQM010000142.1 GCA_018699415.1 Acidimicrobiaceae bacterium | reverse complement strand
GGCGACTACCAAATCGATGGGGCGCGCCGAGCGGCCACACTCAACATCGGCGGCAGCACCGCCACGACTGCATGCTTTGTCGTCGAGTCGACCTGAGCTTGCTCAGGCGAGAGCAAACAGCACGACACAGAATCCGGCAAGACCGACGCCCGCCCACTGCCAGCCTCGCACATGCTCACCGAAGACCCGACTGGCGAGAGCAATAGTGACCGCAGGCGCAAATCCCAGGACCGCCGCAACAACGGCCACATTGCCGCGCTGAAAGGCGATCGTGCTTGCGATCACTGCGCCGATGTCGACAACGCCCACCAGGACACCAAAACGGACAACGCCGGAGCTGAGCGGTGCCATCGGGCGAATAGGACGAGTCACAACCGGGATGAGCAACATGCTCCCAAACTGGGTGATCAACGCAGGAAGAGCGCCGACCTCGGCGTCGACCTGGCCGAGCGAGATCGACACGCCGCCGATCAGCACGCCGACTGTGATCGCTAACGGAAGAATCGCGTTCGCACGAATCGCACTGAAGGACGGCCCGCCACCTTCGCTCACAATGAGGACAACGGCGGGAAGCGAGAGACCGAGGCTTAGCCACTCGAGCGCTCCGAGACTCTGGCCAATAAGAGGAGCGGCAATGGTTGGGACGATCAGTGTGATCACACCCATCACGGGAGCGAATATCACGATCGGTCCGCGTTCCATTCCGAGGTAGAGCAATGGGCGTGCGAATGCGGCAAAGCAGGTGGCAACCAGACACCAGAACAGATCGTCGCTCCCAAACGCAGCGGGTGGGAAGATCAGGACGTAGACCCCGGCGATCACCGAACCGACGATCGAGGCAACAAACGCCATCGACATGACGGCCCCTGGGTGCGGGTTCTTGCGACCACCAACCCCTGCGAAGAAGTCGCCGAAGCCGAGCGCAACACTGGCATACAAGGCGAGGAGCACAGGCAAGCCCGCCACCTTATATGGGTGAAAACCCAGTTACTTGTGCGAGGATCTCACTGATGTCGAGCCCCCCTACCACGCTGCCTGATTCCAACAAGTGGGAGCTTCTCCCGTATATGACGGTCATGGCGGTTTTGTCTGCCTCGATCGGTGGCATCGTGGTCGTACTCGGCGATCTCCGCGATGCACTTGGCTTCACCGACACCGAGATCGGTGTGGTCGTTACTGCTGGCTTTCTTGCCGCATTCGTCGCGCAAATCTCTCTCGCTCGGCTCGCTGACCGAGGCCATGGTCGGGTCATGGCCATCGCGGGGATAGCGATTTCAGCGGTCGCACTCTTTGGCATGGTCTTCGTCGACAGCGTCTTCGGCTGGGTGACCTGTCGTGCACTTCTTGGCTTCGCCGGTGGGCTCGCGCTTCCGGGCTTGCGTCGAGCCGCGACCGTGCTCGACCCCGCCAATGTTGGCGAGAACGTCGGCCGACTGGTTGTCGGCGAGATCAGCGGATTCTTGTTAGGACCAATTGTCGCCGCACTATTCGTGGTGGGGTTCGGCATTCGTGCCCCGTTCCTCGCCTTCGCGATCGGAATGGTGATCTTTCTCCCCTTCGTGATGCGCCTTCCCGCTGACCGCGGTGCAATCGATACCAGTCGACGGTCCGCCTTTGGTCTCCTGAAAATCCGACGCTTGCAGGGTGCCCTTCTCGTCGTCGGCGGATATTTCATGATGATCGGGGCGTGGGAATCCGTCATGCCGGTGATGTTCAAGGACCGTGGCGGCGGCGCTCTTCAGACCGGCATCGCTTTCACCCTGCTGGGTCTTCCGGTCGTTTTCCTCAGCCCCTATGCCGGAAAGCTGGCTGATCGACTCGGCCCGCCAAAGGTCGCGATCATCGGGACTGGTCTGGTGTCGCTGAGCACCATGCTGTACGGCTACATCCCGGGTCTTGTCTGGCCGGTTGTACTGATGGTGATATTCGGGATCTCCGACGCGTTCGGTTTCACTGCAGCTCAGGTTGCGGTTTCGCGAGCTGTGGTCGAGGAACGCCAAGCTGCAGCGTTGGGTCTGATGGGGGCTGTCGAAGTACTGGGCGCGGCCTTGTTGGCGTTGCCCGCCGCCCTCGTCTACGACTCCCACGGCGCAGGGCCAGCGTGGCTGCTCGCAGGATTCTCGTCGTTCGCGCTCATCACCCTGGGTGCTATCCGGTTCCGCGGGACCGAACCCGCATCAAGGATGCCGGCACCGCACTAGGTACTAGCTGGGCCGCTCAGCGGCTCCAGACAAGAAGAAGTCGACCACCATCGCTGGTAGCTCAGCAAGGTCCAACGTGGAGTTCGGTAACCAGAGTTCAATCAGGAATCCATTGACCAACGCAGCGAACATTCGAACATGGTCTTCAGCGCCAAGATCCCGGCGCAGTTCCCCGCGTTCCCGGCCTTGATCCATCAATCGAAGAAGTTCAGCATCGAGCGGGTCCCAGGAGGGAAGCAGGCTTGATGCCTGATCTTGCGAAGAGAACAAGACCTCCCGAAATGCCGTCCGGGCGAATTCCTCCATGTCGGCCATGACGGCAATGTCGGCTCGAAGCACAGCGCCAAGCTGTTCAGCGGTCGACGCATCATCAGGCAGGGGCTCGCGAGTGGCTTCGATGCGATCCCACCAGGCGGCGATTACCTCACGGAAGATGTGTTCCTTGGAGTCGAAGTAGTTGTAAATGGTGCCTTTGGCCAGTCCGGCGGTGAGCGAGATGTCATCAACCCTCGCTCCACCAAGTCCGCGCTCAGCGAATTCTGCTGCTGCCGCGGCAAGCAGTCGCTCTCGATGCTGTGATTTTGTCGCTTCACTCACCCGCGGCATGTGACTATTATGGGTGGCGACCCACATTCGGTCAATGACCGGGAGACGCCGATGTCCATACCGACCTACCAGCTTCATCATCTCTGCATCTACGAGAAGAGCCCCCGCAACGCGATGTGGAACTGGTTGCGCTGGAACCACGCTATTCCCGCGTACTACTGGGAAGGGTCCGCCGACATGCACCACACCGGCGAGGGCGGCGTCGACTACACCTTCTTGGCCTGCGGGGCACCGTTTCAAATGCAGCTCGAAACTGGGCCATACCAATTCGAATACGAACGAAAATGGTTCGCTGAACACGACTCAGGGATCAACCATGTCTGCTGGATCGTTCCCAACGCCTGGGACACGATTGAACCTCTGACTGCCAACGGCGCCACGGTCGCCATGCCCTACGAGCAGTTCGGCAACTCGTACAACGGATTCGTCGCCATCGATACTGAAGGCCGGTGGATCGAGATCATGGAGTACGTCGGTGATTTCAAAACTCCGGACGTCGAGTTTTACCCCGTCGGCCCAGCCGGGCTTCAGACGCTTGGTGTTGTGCAACTGTGCAACGACCTGGACGCACAGGTGAAGTGGTACACCGAGGTATTGGGCCAGAAGATCATTCACGATGCCCGGTCCGACAATGACGGTGTCGTCTATCTCGCCGACAACACCTACGACGGACGCCAGTGCGTCAGTGCCTTCGCCACACCATCGATCGACGCGGAGCATGCTCTGATAGATCGCCATGGTCCTTG
>JABIQM010000330.1 GCA_018699415.1 Acidimicrobiaceae bacterium | reverse complement strand
CTGTTCGACATAGCCCGGCGCCTCATCAATGAAGCTTTCGATCTGGGTGGCGAGGGCGGTGCCGATCGCAGCCGAAAACGCGGCGAGGCTCACAATGATGGCGAGATAGACGATCCAGACGCCAAGACCGCGCCGCACCCCCCACCGTTCCATACGATTCACCGCTGGTTCGATCGCAAAAGAAATGAACAACGAGATCAGCAACACAATTAGCAGCGATCGCAGTGATCGCACGGCCCCGGTGCCCAAATACACCACGATCCAGCCAGCCCAGAAAAGCACGATGGCCTTGATCAGCCAGATCGGGACCTTCTTCACCTCGTACCAGGGTGTTGCCTCGTCCGAAGGCACTGGGGGGTCGTCGTTGGTCGCCATTACGCCCGAACCTACTACGGGTGCACCGTGCATGGCGCGGGCAGCCCGCCGATCTCGCGCGATCTGTCGGCGCGGCGGTTGGTTCTCCCTTGTTGGCTCGTTATCATACGATCTTCGTGTGAGCGAGGTATCTCGTTCACCTGCAATCGATGTCTGTGAAGGCCCTCCGGGGAACCACACAGCAAAACCGAACCGACGCTCCGCCAGGCTTGCCCTGTGCGGAGCGTTCGCGTGAGTATCCGCTCATGCAACGGACTGTAGGAAGCAACCATGGCCACCAAGGCGATAGTCGGCGAGAAAGTCGGCATGACACAGGTATGGGACGATGAAAATCGCATCGTTCCCGTAACCGTGTTGCGCGTACCGCCGTGCCGTGTCGTGCAGGTTAAAACACCTGACACTGACGGGTACAGCGCCATCCAGGTCACGCGCGGCGTGAAGGATGCAGGCAAGTTGACCCGGCCAGAGGCCGGACATTTTGAGAAGGCCGGTGTCGAACCGGGTCGTTCCCTCGTTGAGCTTCGTCTCGACGACGTGAGTGAGTTCACAGTTGGTCAAGAGATCGCTGCGGACGTACTTGAAGAGGGCGCTCGCGTCGATGTCACGGCTGTGAGCCGAGGAAAGGGATTCGCCGGCGCCATGAAACGTCATGGTTTCGGTGGCGCTCCCGCCTCTCACGGCGCGCACAAGAACCATCGTAAGCCCGGTGCTGTAGGGCAGTGCGCCACACCGAGCCGGGTGTTCAGGGGTAAGAAAATGCCTGGCCGCATGGGTGGACAGAAGGTCACTACCTTGAACCTCGAGGTCGTCAAGGCTGATGTTGAGGCCGGTTTGATCCTGGTGAAGGGCTCCGTGCCCGGTCCCCGAGGCTCCACCGTTGTTATCCGCGACGCCGTAAAGGGAAGTTGACATGGCCAGCGTTGACATCAAGACCCAGGCCGGCAAGAAGGCCGGCACCACAGAACTTGTCGACAGTGTGTTCGGCGTCGAGCCCAACATCCCGGTCATGCACCAGGTTGTTACCGCTCAGCTCGCCGCTCGTCGCGCTGGCACCCACTCCACAAAGACCCGTGCTGAGGTCCGTGGTGGTGGCGCCAAGCCGTGGCGCCAGAAAGGCACCGGTCGAGCTCGTGCTGGTAGCTCCCGCATGCCGAACTGGCGTGGCGGTGGCATTGCCCACGGCCCAAAACCGCGTGATTACTCGCAGAAGACCCCAAAGAAGATGGTGAAGTTGGCCTTGCGGTCAGCCCTGTCAGACCGGGCCAGCGACGGCAACGTGATCGTTGTCGAGTCGTGGTCGTTCGAGTCACCCAAGACCAAGAACGCGATTGCCGCACTCTCGGCCGTTGGCGCCGAGGGCAAGATCCTCGTCGTGCTCGGCGATGGCGATGCCACCGCTTGGAAGAGCTTCCGCAACCTCACCAACGTGCATTGTCTGCACGTTGGCGAACTCAACACCTACGACGTGCTCAACAACGACGTCGTTGTCTTCACCGCCGCAACACTCCCCACCGGAGCCGAGGCCAGCAAGGCCGACGACGAGGACGCCGTTGCGGCGCCCGCCGCGTCGGATGAGGAGGAGTGATGAAGGACCATCGTGACGTCCTGATCCGTCCAGTCGTATCGGAAAAGTCTTACGGCCTTCTCGAGACGAACGTCTACACCTTCGTCGTTGCCCCCAGCGCGTCGAAGCCTGAGATTCGCGACGCTGTCCAGAATCTCTTTGACGTCTCCGTCGTGAAGGTCAACACGCTGAACCGTAAGGGCAAGCGCAAGCGCAACCGTCGCAACGGCACGTTCGGCCAGCGCGCAAACGAAAAGCGCGCCCTCGTCACCCTCATTGAGGGTGACTCGATCGATCTGTTCGAGGCCTGATCATGGCAATTCGCAAGCGCAAGCCCACAAGCCCGGGCCGCCGGTTCCAGACGGTTTCGGACTTTTCGGAGATCACTTCGACGACGCCAGAGAAGAGCCTGCTCGCTCCGAAGTCAAAGACTGGTGGTCGTAACAACCACGGTCGCAAGACGTCTCGTCATCGCGGTGGTGGCCACAAGCAGCAGTACCGCGTCATCGATTTCCATCGCACCAAGGACGGCGTGCCCGCCACGGTCGCGACGATCGAGTACGACCCGAACCGCACCTGCAACATTGCTTTGCTGCACTACCACGACGGGGAGAAGCGTTACATCCTGGCGCCTCGCACCCTCGAGGTTGGCGACAAACTCGAGTCCGGCCAAGGCGCCGAGGTTCGTCCAGGCAACTCACTGCCGCTGCGTTACATCCCCGTTGGTACCACGGTGCACAACGTGGAACTGAAAGCCGGTGCCGGTGCCAAGATGGCCCGTTCCGCCGGCGTTTCGGTTCAGGTAGTTGCCAAGGAGGGCGATTTCGCCACCTTGCGTCTGCCCAGCACTGAGATGCGGCGTGTGCCGATCGACTGTCGTGCGACAGTCGGCGAAGTCGGCAACGCCCAGCATGAGCTCATTCAGATCGGCAAGGCCGGCCGCAACCGTTGGAAGGGCGTCAAGCCCCAGTCCCGCGGTGTGGTTATGAACCCTGTTGATCACCCCCACGGTGGTGGTGAAGGTAAGACTTCGGGTGGTCGTCACCCGGTGTCGCCTTGGGGCAAGCCCGAGGGCCGCACCCGCCGTTCCAACCAGGAATCCGACAAGTTGATCGTGCGCCGTCGCCGGACGCGCGGTTCGCGGAGGTAAGTGAAATGCCGCGCAGCCTGAAGAAGGGTCCGTTCGTCGACGATCATCTCTTGAAGAAGATCGATGCGTTGAACGAGACCGGTGAGAAGAAGGTCGTCAAGACCTGGTCCCGCCGCTCCACCATCATCCCAGACATGATCGGCCACACCCTGGCCGTTCACGATGGCCGCAAACATGTCCCGGTGTACGTCACCGAGTCGATGATCGGTCACAAGCTCGGGGAGTTCGCGCCCACCCGCACGTTCAAGTTCCATGCGGGCCAGGAGCGAGGTGCACGCCGATGACAGCCGCAAAGACGAACGAGCGTCCGGGTACCCGGGCCAAGGCCAGCCATGTGCGCGCCTCGGCCTACAAAGCCCGTGAGGTGCTCAATCAGATCCGTGGCAAGAGCTACGCCCAGGCCGCCGAAATTCTGGCGTTCTCCGAGCGTGGTATCGCCCG
>JABIQM010000235.1 GCA_018699415.1 Acidimicrobiaceae bacterium | reverse complement strand
CCATTGCGGGTCAACGCCACGTCGGAGCCATCCACTGTTCCGATGCCGGGAACGGAGCCAGACGTGGTGAATGAAATCAAGACTTGATCGGTAGACAGCACATCGAGTCCGTCAATTTCTAAAGCATCAACACCCACATCACTACCATCAAACATCAGGCTGCACGCGGCGCCATCCCAGCCCAAGACGTCTTCGTCTGCGGCCGACACGCCGCCAAGCGAGACACCCGACTTGAACGCCGTAAACATCACCTGCCTGACGACGTCTCATTAACCGCCCCAGCCCCGGGGCTACTGGAGGCCACGTCGACCAATTAGGGCTTCGACGTCGCCCGACCTTGCTCGACCTGCACGGATCATGAACTACTCGAACGTGGCGGCCGCGGCCAGAAAGAACTGGTCCGTTCGAGGTAGGCGCCATACTCAGATCTGGTACGTCGCACACGCTTTTCCAGGGTCGGCGTGCCAGTGACCTTGATGACCAGTCGGGTGTACATGACTGGTCCGATGATACCAATCACCGCCCAGGGCACCTCAAGCGCAGTGATGAAGAGTCCCCACGCCATCATCACCTCGCCGAAGTAGTTGGGGTGAGCCGTATAGCGCCAGAGCCCAGAGTCGAGCACCTTGCCGTCATTCGCCGCGTTTCCCTTGAACCGCACCAATTGGAGATCACCGATGACCTCGAAGAAGAAGCCAACTGCCCAAACAGCCACACCAGCACAGGTGATCGGACCAAAAGCGTCGGGCTCATCGGCAGCTAGTGAAATTATCAGCGGTAAGCCAAGCAGGAACATCGTGGCGCCCTGGAGCCCAAACACCTGTCGCAAAACGAAGCGATGAAACGGCCATCCCTCGTCAACCCAACCCCGAAGTTTGGTGTATCGAGGATCCTCGCCCTCTCCCCATTTGCGCCAGCCGAGATACGCGGTGAGTCGAAGCGACCAAAGGCAAAGCAGCCCGAAGATCAGTATCTTGCGGCTTTGCGGTGCCGATCCCATCACCACTCCAGCGACACCGACGATCGAGAGCTCGATCAGGCTAAAAACTGCATCAATAACTGAAATATCGTGGCGCAGGATCGACACCAGCCACAGCACAAGCACCCAGACTGCTGCTATACCCAAGCCGATGGCCAACGCTGCTGCGAGGTCACTCCAGTTCATGCCATGCCCCCAGACTCTGTATCCATCGCCATCAGACCAAGAAATGCGGCCATCCCGTCGGGATAGCTCTCCCATCCGTCCAACTCGAACAGCGCTGCCGCTGCATCCGCAAATCGGTCGTCGCCGACGGACTGTTCGACCGGAAAGACGAGGCCCGCCGTCTCACCGGTCACGACTGCGCGGAATCGGTTACCGGCCGCAACGATTGTTTGTCCGGTCACATCAGTGTCTGGGTTGAGTAGCCACATCGCTGCCGCAACAACCATGGCGGGCGACATCACTTTCGTTTGCTCATGCGGAACAAAACCTTCAGTCATCTGGGTTAGGGCAAACGGCGCGAGCAGGTTCGCCTTCACACCATCGCGTCGTCCCTCGATAGCAAGAGTCTTTGCAAAGGCCGAGAGTGCTCCTTTGGCAGCGGCATACGAGCTGACGCCATATTCTCCATACGTTCCGGCGGCTGAGGTGATGAAGAGGAATCGACCCGAGTGCTTTCGTACCTCCGGAAGCGCCGCTCGGGCGAGTTCCACCGGCGCCATGAAGTCGATTTCCATCACCTCGCGGAACCGTTTGGGCTCGGCCTTTCCGAAGGTCGCTCGATCGACGATCGCGGCGTTAGCGACGACGAGATCGAGTCGTCCATAGTTTTCAATCGCCGCTGCCACCAGCAAGTCAGAGGCCTCAGGAGCTTCGACGGAACTTCTCTCCGCTACCGCCACTCCCCCAGCCTTGTTGATCTCTGCGACCAGGTCGCCGGCTGAGTCAACGCCATCACGAGCACGATTATTGACCACGACCGAAGCCCCTCGAGCAGCAAGCGCAAGAGCAATCTCACGACCGATTCCCTTCCCGGCACCGGTAACGATCGCTACCTGCCCTCTGAGATCAATCACCCGAGCATCATGTATGAGCGTTCGCAGCTCCACAAGTCAGAGATCCCGCTACTAGCCGTTCCAGCGAAGTTCCTGATCCTTGCCAACTATTGAGCTGCCTTCGCTGTCTGCAGCGTTCACATCTCGATCGCGCATATGTCGGGTTCTCGATGGGAACTACGACCCAAGACGGACGCCTTGAGCACGATGGTCAGGTCTATGTGAGAATCCAGCAGTGTCCACTTCTTCCCATATTCCTGGATAGTAGTTGATCAGCGAAAGACAGCCGCGCAGTGACTGAGCAGCCCGAACTGCCGCCGCCGCTCACGACAGACGCGCTCCGCTGGATCGAACACATCCACGTCCTCGAATATGTAACCCAGTCGGTACCGCGTCATACCGCCGGAGTAGCAGCTGCCCTGGCCATGCTCAATCATGACTTGCCGATGGGCTCCCGAGATATCGCCACCTTCGCCCGGACCGGCCACGAAACCGTGCGCCGGGCCGGTGCCGCTCTTTACGCACTTGGCTTGATCGATCGCCACCGTCGACCGCTACTACAGGTCCGTACCGGCATCGACGCGCCCCTGGCCTAATCGTCGCGGCCCGGTTTCTGCCGACCACGTTTGAGGTCACTTCTCTGGCGCTTCGCCTCGACCCGACGTTTCTTCGAGCCACGGGTTGGCTTGGTGGCACGTCGAGGACGTTCAACCTTGCCTGCCGCAGCCACCCGACCGCGAAGCCGTTCGATGGCAATCTGTCGGTTGCGGAGCTGCGAACGCTCATCATCGACCGTGGCCCGCACGGTCTGACCGAGCCGCTCCATAACGCGCTGGCGGAGCCCCTCCGGCATCGAAGGTGATCCCGCGATATTAAACGTGGCATCGACCTTCGTATTGCTGCGGTTGGCGTGCTGCCCGCCTGGCCCACCGGACGCGACAAAACGGAAGTCAATTTCTGCCTCGGGAATCTCCCACCCGACTGTCATGTCAGGTTGGGGCGCTCGGTACACACGACTCCAAGATATCTATCTCCAGGGAACACCGCTAGGGCAGCACGCGTCGTGCAGTGATCGTACGTATCGAGCATTAGTGGGCTCTATTTGACTGTCTTTACGCTACGTGAACGAGATGAGATGTTTCGTTGAACGAACGGAGCGACGGGTTCACACCACCAGTGGCGATGCGCAAAATTGAGGCCTGGGCCACAAAACAGCGCCACGAGATGCTGATCGGAACACCGAGAGCCCAAGCCATCGCCGCTTTGATAGGCGATACATGGCTAACCAGAACGATGTCAGACGTGGCAGCGGGTACGACGAGTTCATCAAGCAGCCCACAGACCCGGGCAGCTAGCTCATCGTGACTCTCCCCCGCAGGAGGCTTCCATCCATCGTCGGCGCGCCAGGCATCCCACATCGCCTGGGGCACATCGGCGACTGGGGTGCCTTCAAGATCTCCATAGTTCAGTTCGATCAGGCGCTCGTCGACCTCGTGGTTTGGATCAAGTGCCGCCGCGGTCTCGCGACAACGCGCAAGAGGGCTACTGATCACGCGGGCACCTGCCGGAAGCACCGCCACAGCCGCAGCTGCCTGCGCTATCCCGGTCTCATCTAGGGACGGATCACGCCGGCCAAGCAGTTCGCCAGCACGGTTAGCCTCAGTTCGGCCATGACGCAGCACGATCAACATTCTCCAGTGACCTTTCCAAGATGGGGCAAGCGGCCCGTTCGACGGAGCTCAGCTCGATTCGCACGGACCGTCATCCGGAACCGACGGGCGACCCAAACCAGGAGTCCGATTCCAGCCAACTCGAGCAACACCAGAACGACCACAGGGTGGCTGTACTCGGGCAGCGGAGCGACTCCAATCTCGTCGAGCCCGGCGACCGGCCACCAAAACAGCTCGGTGCGGGTCCAACTCGTGGAGGCCACAAGGAATACGAACGTGCCGATCGGAATACCGAGCAATCGCCGACGCAGGACACGACGACCGATGGTCACCACCATCGCAAGTGTCATGAGAGCCACCGACCCCAGCAACGTATGGAGAATGTAAGGGCGGCCGGTGATCGCCTCCAAGAGAGGCAATACGCCACCGGCAGCGACAAAGCGGTAATCGACGGCGGGGCTGTCGAAGACGAAGAGCACGACACACACCGCAACGGCCACAAACCAGAGCAGCACGTCAGCGCAGCACGATCCGGCCACATTCTTGGCAGTTGAGTATGGAGTCCGAGGCTTCGTGCTTCATCCGGTCTACTTCCATCGCTGGCATGACCGATGGACAGCCCGAGCAGTTGCTCCCGTCGAACCTGACGATGGTGGCAGAACCGAACCCGGGCCGGAGGCTCTCGTACTCAGCTATCAGTTCCACGCTTGTCCCCGTGGCTGCGGCTGAACGCGCCAACGCTGTCTGTTCCAACTCGCCATCGATCTCCGCTTCAGTGACTGTGATGTCCATCTGAAGGATCTCAATTCGGTTATCGACGTCAACTCGAGAAGCTTCGAGTGACGTGACTCTGGCGGCCAGTTCCTCGGCTTCTTCCATCGCTTCGATCGCCTGGTCCTCGAACCCTGCTTGCCGTTCTCGAAGGCTAGCAATCTCGTGCTGGAGCGCCTCAAGCTCTTTCACGCCCTGCACCTCACCGCCATATAGCCGGGCTACATCTGCCTCAACCTTCGTGGCGACGATCTGGGCTTCGTCCTCATGGCGGCGTTGTCGCGTGGCGACCTCGACTCGTGCCGCCCCAACCGCATCGATCTGGACCTGGTGCGCGGCCTGCTCGATCAATGCGGCTTCGAGAGTCACCCGCTGTTCGAGATTGACTCGGCGGTGACGGAGTCGTTGGGTCTCCGTGTCGAGTCGTTGAAGTTCGAAGAGTGATTCTTGGCTCACTACGGCTCCGGCTGAGAAGTTGTGGACGTTGTTGATGTCGTTGTGCTGGTGGATCCGTTCGGCACAGTGGTCGTCGTTGTAGCACCCGGAACGCTCGTTGTCGTCGTCGTGGTCGTGGTTGTGGTTGGCGGTACACACCCATCGGTACGTCCATCATCGTCCGCGTCCACCGGCTCATAGAGGATTGGGCACTCCGCGATGCCCTCGTCGAACTCGAACTCTTCGATCTCGCAATAGTCAACGACGCCATCCTCATCGGTATCTATTTCGGCCTCCTCGGTACCACAGAAGCTCTCGATGACGTCGTTGTAGCTGTCCTCTTCCTGGTCCGTTCGGATTCGAATCCCAGCACGCGTGCCATCGGGGGGGTCAAAGGGAACCGGTGCCAAGTCGGTGTGGAAGGCGGTGTTGAAATGCGCCCAGACCATCGCCGGAATCGAGCCACCGAAAACGTTACCGAAGCCCAGCACACCCCGATCAACATTGCGCATCTCGATCTGTTCGTCGGGATTACCGATCCAGACCGCAGTCGCCAGGTACGGCGTGTAGCCAACGAACCATGCATCGTTGAAGTCCTGAGCGGTGCCGGTCTTGCCCGCTGCGGTTTGCTCGGGCAGGCGGGCACGCGTGCCGGTCCCAGCACGAACATTCGCTTCCAAAATTTGGGTGACGAGTCGAGCCGACTGCGCCGTTATCGCCCGCTCAGGGTCTGGCGTGTTTTCGAGCAGAATGTTGCCATCACGATCCTCGACACGAAGAACAAAAACCGGATCAACCTTCAACCCATCATTGGCGAAACTCGAATAGGCGTTGGCCATGTCAAGAGGCGTGACGTCCTTTGGGCCGAGCGGCATCGAGATCGGCAAGTCTGACAAATCAGTCGTGACCCCAAGTGCCCGAGCCGTATCGGCCACGTTCGACAGTCCCACGATCTGACCAAGTCGAACGAACGCACAGTTCGAGGAAGACATCGTTTGGGCCCGAATCGACTTCACCGAGCCACCGGGCCCGCCAAAGTTATTCGCCAGGTACGGGTCGGGAAATCCGCCAGGGTTGAGGAACTCACACGTGCCGATCCCGTTGAGCCGGTCAGATGGCACAAATCCCTTCTCCATCGCAGCCGCAAGAACGAACGGCTTGAACGCTGAGCCGGTCGGACGGCCCTTCTGGGTAGCGATGTTGAACTCGTACTCGCCTGCCCCTGTGCCGAATCCGGGTCCGCCTATCAGAGCTCGTACATGACCGGTGCCAGGTTCGACACTCGCCATAGCGATCACGAAATTGCGATCGTCAACCGGCGTCAGATCGTCTACTGCCTCTTCGGCGAGAGCCTGAGTCGCTGGGTCGTATGTCGTATAGACGCGTAATCCACCCCCGAAGATGGCCTCGGCTCTCTCGGCGTGCGTAGCCCCAAGGCGAGGGTCGTCGAGGAGTCGCCGGCGGACCTCCTCGATGAAGTAGCCGGTGGGTTCCCACTCGGCTGGCACGAATCGGGTTGTCGGAAGGGGGCGATCGATGTAATAGACGTACTGCGGCTCACTGATGTGCCCGGTATCTAACAGTCGGCGTAAGGCGATCTCGCGGCGCTCTTTGGCGTTCTCTGGAAAGATGGTCGGGTCATACAGCGTGGGGTTGGAGATAAGGCCAGCCAACATCGCCGATTGATGCCAGTTCAGCAGGAGGGGGCTCACCCCGAAGTAGATCTCGGCGGCGGCACGCACTCCATAAGCGCCACTGCCGAAATACACCGTGTTGAGATAGGCCTCGAGAATCTCTTCCTTCGTGAGTTGGTTCTCCAACCGCCAGGCAAGAGCTGCTTCGGGAATCTTGCGATCGATGTCGAGGGCATCACCGATCACGCCGTTCTTGATGAGCTGCTGCGTGATTGTCGAGCCACCCTGCTCAATGCCTCCGGCGTTCACATTTTCGACAAACGCGCGGCCAATAGCCTTTGCATCCACGCCGTTGTGACCCCAAAATCCCTCGTCCTCGACCACGAGGATGGCGGTAATCAAGTAGTCGCTGATGGCATCAAGCTTGACCAGTTCCCGGTTCTCAACGTCATACAAGACGTCGAATTCGTGACCGTTTCGGTCGTAGACGATGGACCGAAGTGCCAGGTCGTCCAGATTTATTTCAACAGTCGTGGAGTCGTTCGCCTTCACAATCTCAACGAATCGGGGTGCGAGCGCGGCGATAGAGAACGCAACAGCAACTCCACCACCGACGAGGATCGCCGCCAACCGAACCAGTCGCAGGACGCTCTGGAAGATGCTCCGCACACAGCAAAGCTACCCCCCCAAGAGGCCTTCAGCAGCGTGCCCTTCGCGTCGGGCCGTGGCAGCATGAATTCATGACACGAATTGGGATTGTCGGTGCAGGGATAGCCGCCACCATGCATGCCGAGGCGGTTCTCAACACGAGAGCTGCAACGCTCGTCGGTGTCGGCGGACGAGCAGCCACCGGCGAGGCTCTTGGCACAGCTGCCAATGTTCCCCATCTCGACCTGGAGTCATTGATCGCTGCCAGCGATGCACTGGTCATTGCGTCTCCACCCGAGACAGTCGCCGACATCGTCGCCATGATTGGAAGTCGAGTGCGAGCCTTACTCATCGAGTCGCCACTTCCGCTGTCGCTCGTCACCCCCGTGATCCCGACGATGGTTGCGGCAAACCTTCTCCACGCTCCCACAGTTCGCCTCGGGCTGGCGGCGATCGCCAAAATGAATGCCCACCATCTTCAGTTGCGGTCCACGCAGCCTCGACCGACCTGGGGCTCCCACGGCACCGACGTGGGCAACGAACCGCTGCTCGACCCCGGAGCACGTCTCCTCCCCGTGTTGTTGGCTGCAGCGGGCTCATCGGTAGCCGGCTCTGAGCGGCGCAAGATCGGCCCCGCTGAGGACTACGCGCTCAGGCTCGAACTCGCCGATGGACGTACCATTGAGATGCAATCATCATGGGCGCACGGGGAGGTCAACGCCGAACTGGAAGCCGCCGATACCAGCGCAGTCGTCCAAATTTCATTCTTCCCATTCCCCCGGTTGGAGATCGATGGCCGGCCGATCGAGCCAGAAGAAACTGCCCCGGTGCGATCACTCGGTTTCGTCAACCAGATCGAGCGTCTGGCTCGGGTTGCGAAAGGCGACGCCGAGCCCTGGCTTCCCTTGGCTTCAGGTCAGGGGATTCGTGCGCTGCTCGCTGAGACGTCAGGCAACACCGGATAAACCCATGCTGATCAGAGAGCCGCGCTCATCGAACGATGCTGCCTCAGCCCTTCGCCATCGTGCGGCGGCCAAGTGTCAACAGGCGTTGATCACAACCGTCAGGTCCGGCAATAGCGCGCCTCAGACATCGATCGTGGTGGGTCCTGAGCCACACCTATGTTGTTCCGGTCAAAACTGTCACTACTTCGGTCAAAACGACCGCTGTCGTTGCGTAGCAACACAAGATTCTGCTATCCGAGCAGTGTCGCATTTCGCCACTTTGTGAAGATGTTTGCCAGACTCGCCAGATGTCCACAACCGATCTCCTCCGATGAGCCAGAATCACGCCGCCACTGCCCCGACCGACTGCACCGTTGTGGCGATCAATGTTGCACCCGGGGACGCTGTTCGAGCAGGCGCCACCGTCGCCATCGTCGAGATGATGAAGATCGAGCATCTCGTTACGTCGCCCGTGGACGGGAACGTCAGCTCGATCGTTGTGCAGCTTGGGGATGTGCTCAGTAAGGGGCAGCCGATTCTCGAGATTGCGGAGGGTCCGGTTGCGAGTGCAGGAGTAGCTGAGGATGCCCCAGCCCCGGCAGCCCAGCGCGCCGACCTTCAAGAGCTCCACGGTCGACGGGCCCTGTTGACTGACGAGGCTCGCCCCGACGCCATCGCCAAAATCCACGCACGCGGTAGGCGAACGGCGAGAGAAAACGTCGATGATCTCGTCGATGCAGGCACCTTCGATGAATACGGCGGTTTCATGTACGCGGCCCAGCGTCGACGCCGCGAGGTCAACGATCTCATGGCCAACACCCCCGGCGACGGGATCATCGGGGGTCTCGGTCGCGTCAACGGCGATCTGTTCGATAACGCCGCTTGCGCTGTCATGTCCTACGACTACACGGTTCTCGCTGGCACGCAGGGCTTCCGAGGTCACGAAAAGAAGGACCGCCTCCTTGAGATCGTTGACCGGCTTGAATGTCCTCTTATCTTATTCGCTGAGGGTGGCGGCGGCAGACCAGGCGATACCGATCAGCCTTGGATCGCAGGACTTCACCTCATGTCGTTCGCGTGGATGGCTCGGCTCAGTGGCAAGGTGCCGTCGATTGCCATCGTGTCCGGCCGATGCTTCGCCGGTAACGCTGCGTTGGCTGCGGTGGCCGACGTCATCATCGCCACCGAAGACGCCAATCTAGGTATGGCCGGGCCCGCGATGATCGAAGGCGGCGGACTGGGGACTTATGCGCCCGAAGACATAGGTCCGGTCGACGTGCAGACAGAGAATGGGGTCATCGATATTCTCGTGCCTGACGATGCGGCCGCAGTCGTCGCGGCCAAGCACTATCTGTCGTACTTTCAGGGATCGCTGAGCGATTGGGAGAGTCATGATCAAACCGCCATGCGTGACGTCGTTCCCGAGAATCGGAAACGCATCTACGACGCACGCGAGGCCGTCACGTTACTGAGCGACATCGACGCCGTTCTCGAGCTTCGTCCCTTGTTCGGACGCTCGATCGTCACGGCTCTGGCACGGATCGAAGGACGGCCAGTAGGCATCATCGCCAATGATCCCGGCCATCTTGGCGGCGCCATCGACAGCGACAGTGCCGATAAGGCGTCGCGGTTCATGCAGCTTTGCGACGCCCACGGACTTCCACTGATCTCGCTGTGTGATACGCCCGGATTCATGGTTGGGCCGGAGGCCGAGAAGACCGCTCAGGTACGCCATTTTGGGCGCATGTTCGTGACCGGCGCAAGTCTGGCGGTGCCCCTCGTGAGTGTGATTCTTCGCAAGGCGGTCGGCCTCGGGGCGATGGCCATGGCTGGGGGCTCGTTCCATAGAAATTTGCTCTCGGTGGCGTGGCCGACTGGTGAACTCAGCGGAATGGGAATCGAGGGCGCAGTAACGCTCGGTGCGCGTCGTCAGCTCGAAGCCATCGAAGATCCTGACGAGCGCGCTGCCGCCTATGACGAGAAGGTCGCAGCAATGTATGAATGGTCAAAGGCTTTGAATGGCGCCAGCCATGGCGAGATCGACGATGTGATCGATCCTGCGGAGACTCGCGCCCGGATCATCAACATTCTTCGCGCCGCCCCTCCAGTTTCAGGCAACCGACCGATGATCGACACCTGGTGACTCTCAGATGTCAGCTCCGACGGCGGCGGCGTCCACCCCGTGCGCTCCCCGGTACAGCGCGCACTGTCGGGAGTTCTCGATCAACCTCTGGCACCTCGATGGTGCCGTCGATCACGTCTCGGATGGCCCGGATGTGATCAGGCGTGTTGCCACAGCATCCGCCAATGATAGCGATACCCGCTTCGCGCATCCGATGCGCGTGAGCGGCCATCACCTCAGGCGTGCCGCTGTAGACAAGTTCGGCGCCATGCCATTGAGGGACGCCAGCATTGGCTTTCGAGATGGTCAAGACATCGGGTGCTGCAGCCTTGATTTCGGCGACCGCAGCTTCAGTATCGGCAAGATTGTTGCCACAGTTTGCACCGATTGCCGCCACCCCAAGATCAGCAAGCCGCTTGCCCGCGTCGGCACCGGTGACACCCATCATGGTTCGGCCAGCGGTATCGAAGCTGAGCGTGACACAGACGGGAAGCGAGGATCGAGACTGCGCACCAAGGACCGCCGCTTCAGCTTCCTCAAGAGAACTCATCGTCTCGATCCATAAGACGTCTGCACCGCCCTCGGTGAGACCTTGAGCCTGGTCGGCAAATGCCGTAGCCGCATCATCGGGTTCGAGCGTGCCGAGGGGGACGAGAAGTTCGCCCGTCGGGCCAATACTGCCGGCGACAACAATCCGCTTATCGGCTGCGTCAACGATGGTGCGAGCGTGGCGCGCCGCCGCACGATTGATCTCCACGACCTGGTCCTGTAATCCATGCAGCATGAGACGGTATGCGCTGCCACCGAACGTATTCGTGAGGATGATGTCGCTACCAGCATCGACATACGCCTGATGCAGGCCGTAGACCGCATCATGACGTTCGAGGTTCATCCGTTCCGGGGCATCGCCGGCTTCGAGCCCGCGAGCAAAAAGCTCCGTACCCGTGGCACCGTCGATAACGAGGGTGCCACGGTCAGCCAGCAACTCGTGCAAGATCGTGTGTGGAGTGGGGACGAGCGCTGCCATCGGCTGAAATTCTACGAGTCAGCAAGCGGCTAACTACCGACTATTACGGCTATTGGTCTCGAAGTTCTCGGCGAAGAATCTTGCCTGACGCACTCTTTGGGATCACATCGATCGTCTCGAGAAGTCGAATTTGTTTGTAACTCACAAGGTGTTCGCCGACAAACGCCTGGACCTCGTCAAGGGTTAACGAAGCGCCGGGCGAAAGCGCTACGAAGGCTTTAGGTAGCTCGCCCGCAGCCTCATCGGGAACACCAACCACAGCGACATCAGCAATCGAAGGATGCGTGATGAGTAGGGCTTCAAGCTCCGCGGGCGGAACCTGGAAGCCGTTGTACTTGATGAGTTCTTTGAGGCGATCAACGATCGAATAATGGCCAGCCTCATCAAGCAAAGCGACGTCACCAGTGTGGAGCCAGCCATCGCTGTCGATCGTCTCGGCGGTGGCTTCCTCGTTGTTTAGATAGCCCTTCATGACCATCGGGCCCCGAACCCAAAGCTCGCCGCGGCCGCCAATGTCTTGATCCTCGCCGGTCTCGGGATCAACGATCCTGCACTCAACGTTGGAGACAGCCACACCACTGGTGCCGGGTCGGTTGATATCTGGCGGCGTGGCATGCGACACGGGACTGAGCTCCGTCATTCCGAACCCCTGCACGACCTCGCAGCCGACTCGTCGCGATGCCTCCTCCTGCAGTTCTGCGCCGAGTGGCGCCGCCCCACAGAAGATTTGCACGAGCGACGAAAGATCGAAGTCGGCCACGATGGGGGCTTTGGCTAAACCAAGCACCATCGGTGGCACCGCAAAGAACCGTGTGACTTTTTGCTCCTGACACAGGGTAAGGGCTTCGACCATATCGAATCGAGGCATGGTGATGACCGTGCCTCCGTTTGCGAGCACTCCATTCATCAGTACCTGCATGCCGTAGATGTGGAAGAACGGGAGCGCGGCTAATGCAACCTCGCGGTCGGCATAGACGATTACATGCTCCATTTGGCAGACATTGGCCACAAGGTTGCGATGCGTGAGCATCACACCCTTTGGCAGCCCGGTCGTACCCGATGAATACGGCAGCACCATGACGTCCTCGGATGAATTCACCGGGATCTGATCCATCGGCTCACCCATGATGTCGTCAAGAGACAACACGCCGTCGGTGCCACCGATGACAACAATCTCGGTGACTCCAGTGCCCTCGATGGCTTCCTGCGCGACCTCAAAGAACATCGGGGTGGTGATGAGCATGGTGGCACCAGCATCGTTCAGCTGAAAGCGCACCTCCTCGGCACCATAGGTGGGGTTGATAGTGGTCAGGACGGCCGCTGCACTCGCAACGCCATGAAACACAACGGCGTATTCTGGCATGTTGGGCGCCATGAGACCCACGCAACCACCTTCGCTCAGCCCTCGCTCGTGCAATCCGCCGGCGAGGCGTCGAACTGCGTCACGAAGCTCCGCGTACGTGTAACTCGTGGCCCCCCCGTCGGAAATAGCAACTCGATCGGGGTTGATTCCGGCATACCGCAGGACGTAATCTGAGACGGCGACGTCTGGAATCTCGACGGCGGGCAGCGAACTCTGATGAATTATTGTCACTGTTAAAGCGTAGCCGAGCACCTCTATTCCTGCGTAGACCTGCCGATAGAGACGCACTGGATGACAGGAACGGCGAGACAAACATGATGGGTACCTACAACGAGTCAACAAGCGATGCAGTAGCCAGTAATAGAGGCGACCTCGGCCGCCTTCTTCCCCGGCACGATACTCGTGCCGCACAGACCATCGAATGGGATGTGCAACTCGTTCGACGCGTGCTCCACAGGGGAAAGAGAGTCGGAGTTTCCGGCATCATGCACGATGTTTCGCTCGAGGGAGCACTCATCGAGGTGAGCGAGAAGACCGATCGCAAGGTTGGCTCCCAGATAAAGATTCGGGTGCTCGGAGTCGATGGAACGGCAACAATTCGACACATGCGGGACGCGTCTACTGGAGACGGCACCCTGTATGGAATTCGCTTCCACGGTGGGCCGATGCTGACGCAAGCGATGACTGAGATCGTTAGCGCGTTTCGCGAAGACGACTCAGGGCTACGCTCGCGCTGGGAAAGGAAGCGCTGAAACAGCCCGCTGGCGAGGAGTACGGTCAGTTGATGGCCCAACACAGTCCGATCCGATCCCGACTCAAAGATCTGGTCGCTGAGATTCGAGCGCGGCGAGCTGGCAAATTGCACTCGTCATCACAGTCGCAGGCGATACGGCACATCGTCGGGCCCACGGGCTATCTGGCGCAGAACACACTCGGCCCCGCAGCGAAGGGCGCCGATGCCTTCAACCAGTCGTTCGCTCCGAGGGTCCCACCGAGCCTTCACATCAGCCATGCCGACGCCCGCAGGCAGGGAACAATCGTGCCGCTGGCAGAGCGTTGCATTGAGGATTGGCAAACACGGATCACGTATGCAGACCCCCATCAACAGATGGGCGATGATCTCAGCTGAAACCTAACTCCAGCTTTTCGAGTCCCCGTAAATTGATCCGCCCGTTCCATTCGGGTTCGCCGACCACATGTGCGCGAGCAAACCGACGAACGAACGAGCCGATGGCCGTCTCCGCTTCGAGTTTCGCTAGCGACGCGCCGAGACAGTAGTGCACCCCTGACCCAAAGGAGACGTGTTGACTCGAGTTGGCTCGGCCGAGATTGAGCTCCTCGGCGTCGGCCCCCCAGAAGTCTGGGTCACGGTTGGCAGACGCCAACGAGCACAGGACGAACGATCCCTTGGGAATTCGCCGGCCCCGGATCTCAAGGTCGCTGGTGGCGATCCGACGCGTGAGCTGCACCGGAGAGACATAGCGAAGGAGCTCCTCGACGGCGCCGGGCACCAGTGCCGGATCGGCGGCGAGATGGGCGAGTTGGTCAGGATGGCGGAGAAGCTCGTAGATGCCAGTGCCGATGAGGTTCACTGTGGTCTCGTGACCAGCAATAAAGAGAAGCGCGACCTGATCTCGCAGTTCGCTGGTACTCATCCGATCACCGTCGTCCTCCGCATCGATCAGGGCACTCAAGAGATCGTCGGCGGGATTCGCCCGTTTCCACTCGATGACCTCGGTGATCAGTCCATTCATATTGCGAGACGCCTCGGCAGCGGCGACCACCTCATCTTCGGTAATCACGGGGTCGATCGTTTTCACGATCGCAGCCGACCAATCGCGGATCTGGATCTTGTCGCTGGCGGGCATACCGAGCATTTCACTGATGACGTCAAAGGGAAGTGGGAAGGCGAGACCGCTCACGAGATCGGCTTGGCCTGCTGCAGCCATCGCGTTCAGCGCGTCATCGACCAACTGCTGAACCATCGGTCGCAGAGTCTCGATCGTCCGCGGCGTGAATGCCTGGCTGACCAAACGGCGCAGACGAGTGTGGTCAGGTGGATCGATGTTGAGGATTGAGCGATCAGGTTCGAGGTCCCTGGCATGTTCCTCGAACATCGCTGTTTGAGCCATCTCATCGAGGTTTGCGTTGACATCATCGACACTGAGCGACGGGTCGCGCAGCAGCGTGAAAATGTCGTCATGGCGAAAGAGCCCCCACTGACCGGTGAAGAGACGATGCACCGGGTCTGCCGCTCGCAGTTCGGCCAAATGGGGCCAGGGGTTCTCGATGTACCCCTCCTGAAGTGGGTTGAACATCACTGGTTCTTGATCAACGGACACAACTAAACCTTAGGTGATGGAGTCCACGCCACCGCTAACGTCGTGACCAATGATCGACGACTCGCTCACCGTGGAAACCATTGCGCCATGGGACGGCCGTCGTGTTCCGGTCACCCTGATCGGTGGGTATCTCGGCGCCGGCAAGACCACTGCGATTAATGAGTTCTTGCGGCGAACAGATCGACCTGTGGCTGTCCTCGTCAACGACGTGGGCGAGATCAACATCGACTCGGCGCTGATCAAACGTCGCCACAGCGACACCCTCGAACTCACCGACGGTTGTGTGTGTTGTTCTCTGGCGGAGGGCCTCGCCAACGCCTTCGATTCTCTCCGGGCTAGACCCGAGGCCCCCGATCATGTCGTCCTCGAGTTGAGCGGCGTCGCCAACCCCGCCCGGGTTGCCCCATGGGCTGACTCGGACGGGTTTCGACTCGACGGCATCATTGTCCTGATCGACACTGAGCAGTTTCTCGATCGGCTCGATGACGAGCGGACGATGTCATTCATCAGGACCCAGTTGTGCGCAGCCGACGTGTTTGTCCTTACGAAAACCGACATCGTTGATCCTGCCCAGGTCGCGGCGGTGGAATCGCGACTCGGACAGATGGAGCCCGACGTGCCAATTCGTCGTACCCGCACCGCACATGACGCCGGAGCTCTTCTCGAGGTAGGCACCCGCCGCCCGGGCGGCGTCGCTGACACTCCCCCAGCCCAACTGTTCGATCCGCACACCGTTGAGACGCATCCACTGCGACAACCAATATCTCAAGAAGAGCTTCACGCTCTGCTCGACAAACTTCCGGCCGATACGGTGAGAGCGAAAGGTGTAGCCGTCACTGCCGACGGGACCCGCCTTCTCGTCCAACAGGTGGGTCGACGCCGGAACGTAAGCGCTCTCCCCCAGGCCGAGGACCAGGATGCCACCGATCTGGTAGTGATTCGTCTATGAGGACGACACGAATGCACAACGACACGGTGTCTCTGGGAATCGATTCGGCAACCGCCACTGTCACCCTCGACCGGCCCGACTCGCTGAATTCAATGTCGATCGGCCTCTGCCACGACCTCATTGAAGCTATCGAGACCGCCGAGTCGGATCGGAGTGTGGCTGTCGTGATCATCACTGGGGCGGGGCGTGGGTTCTGTGCCGGAGCCGACCTTTCGCAACCAGCCCTCGGCGCTGGCGCTGCCAATGAAGAACCCGTCGATGTGCCCACCCTGATGGATCTATATTTCAATCCAGCCGTACGAGCGATACAGGCGTGCTCAGTCCCCACTGTTGCCCGAGTTAACGGCATTGCTGGAGGCGGCGGATTCGGTCTCGCATTAGCCTGCGACATCGCCATTGCGGCTCGCTCTGCGTCGTTCGTAGCCACATTCGGTCCAAAGCTCGGAATCGTGCCCGACATTGGCACGACCTGGCATCTCTCCCGGCGGGCCGGCCGCTCCCGAGCCCTCGGGATTGCTCTGCTCGGTGAACGCATCAGTGCCGCACAAGCAGTCGAATGGGGGCTTATCTACGCCGTTGTCGACGACGATGCCCTCGATCACGAGACGGCTCGCGTTGCCAAAATCTTGCGCGACTCGTCAGCAGAGGCATCAATTCGCATTCGCGATGCTATCGATGTCGCGCCACACCATTCGTTCAGTGAGCACCTCGATGTTGAGCGGGAGCATCAACGGGTGCTTGCCCCACTCAATCTCGATGAGGGCATCCGCGCCTTTCTGGAGAAACGATCACCTGAGTTTCCCGGCCGCTGATCAGCTCGCAGCAATAAGCCCCACGGCCAGCATGGCAACGACGATTCCCGTGAGCTGAATAGACCGGATGCGTTCCTTCAGCACAAGCCATGCCATCAAGACTGTGATCGCCGGGAACATCGAAGCGACGACAGCCACCGTCGCCAGTGACCCCTCTCGGGTCGCCACTGCATAGGCGCCGTTGGCAGACGAACTCAACGCGGCCATCAGAACGACCGTCGGGAGAACACTTCGCTGGATTGTGAAGGATCGGTGGGTCAATCGCAACATCACAAGCAAGACCGCAAGGCCCGACAGCCGAGACGGCGCCACAATCCAGATACCGCTGCCGTCGCTGCTCCTACTGAACGCGAGAAGAAGAAATCCGAGGCCGATGGCTCCGACCAATCCATAGCCGACAGCCTTGAGCGCCGAGCCTTGCGTTGCACCATGACTCAAACTGACGAGGAGGATGGCAAAAACCCCGAGACCGACGCCGGCCCATCCTTGTGAGGACAGGTGGTCCCCATCGAGTGCCGCCCAAAGGAGAGGTACACAAACAGACCCAACACCGGCGACAGGCGCGACAATGGCAACCGTGCTCCTGGCGTAGCCCGTATAGATGGCGGTCAGCCCGACAGCGCTCCCGACCCCCGCTGCTGTCCCCCACCAGAGATCAGCCCAGATCGGCGACCCTCCGATCACCAGAGCGAAGGCCACGGTGAAAACGAACCCGCACGCGTGAGCAGCCGCGGACACAGCCATCGCCGGCATCGACCGAGAACTAAAACCGCCCAGAAAGTCGGATACGCCGGCAAAGAGCGCAACAAGGAGCGCAAGTGCAATCGCCATGCGCCTGCCGCCTCAGGTACCAGCCAGCGTCGCGATGACCTCGTTGAATCGTTCCATGCCCTGGCCACCATCCTGCTGGACGACGACATAGTTGAAGCCCCACCGCTCCCGGCGCTGTTGCAGCGTCTCGCTGATCTGGGCTGGCGATCCGACTAGAAGTGCCGGCGACTGAGACACTTCTTCGACCGTGTTCGAGAAGAGATCGGCGAACAGCGCCAAGGTACCCGCAGAGTCATCGGTGATCGACGTGCTCATGGTGAGGCTGTTGAATTCAAGATCATCGAGCCGATCGCCCGCCGCTTCGCGTACTCCTGCAACCTTTGCGTCATAGGCAGCCGACATCGAGTCGGCAATTGCGTCCACCCCGACCTCACCGGCGCGAAGGTTCGCCGTCATCCCGACGATGTCGGCATAACGAGCAGCCACCCGGAGCATTCGCGGCCCACCCCCACCGATGATGATCTTCGGCCCTCCAGGCGTGAAGGGCTTCGGATATCCCTCATAGCCATCGATTGAGTAGTGCTCGCCCTCGTAATCGAAGGCTTCTCCGGTCCAGCATCTCTTGATGACCTCAAGGCTCTCCACCATTCGCTCGATCCTGATTCCCGGTCGGTCGTAGGTCATTCCGGACTGCTCGTAGTCGGTCCGCATCCAGCCGGCGCCAATCCCGAACTCAACACGGCCTTCGCTGATGTGATCAAGGGTGGCGACCTCCTTGGCCAACATGACGGGATGCCGATAGTCGTTGCCGAAAACCAGCGCGCCAACCTTGAGCTGAGTGGTCACTGCTGCCGCAGCCGCCAACGAGGTGAAAATCCCGAACTGGTGGTGAAAATGATCCGGCATCAAGATGCTGTCGAATCCCTGATTCTCGGCATAGCGGGCTGAATCGGCCCACGTCATGCCCTCGATAGGAGAATGGAGTTGGAGGCCGAAACGGAAGGGTTTGGTCATTGGCCGATTGTAGGTGCGGGAGTGCCCCCGATAGCTACCCGTGGGCAGGTACGCCCAACTAGCCTGACTGCGTGGTCAATCACGGTATTCTCGGCAGCGT
>JABIQM010000244.1 GCA_018699415.1 Acidimicrobiaceae bacterium | reverse complement strand
TGCGGATGTACATCCGCGAGGTCAGATTCTTCAAGGAGTTGGCAACAAAGTCGCCGATCCGTGTGCCTGCGTCGTACTACGGCGACGTCGATGAAGAGACCAGCCAGTTCGTCCAGGTCATGGAGGACATGGGTGATCTCCGGATTGTCGACCAGAACGAAGGCATGGACTTGGCCGACGCTGGACAAGCCGTTGATGAGTTGGCCCGCTGGCACGCGACTTGGTGGAACGACTGCGATGATCTCGTCAAGAGTGGGTCGATCGTGGCACTCACCGATCCGATCTACCCGGCCGTCCTACCGGTCGTTTTCGCTGAAGGCTGGGAGAAGCTCAATGCGGAGATGAAGCTCGACCCATCAATCCTGCAGGTCGGCCCCGGCTGGTCAGCGCGAATGCCGGGTCTGTTGGCCAGCCTCAACGGCGGGCACAACACGATGTGTCATGGGGACTATCGAGCTGACAACCTTTTGTTCGATGCCGAGGGCAACGTGGTACTGCTCGACTTCCAGTTGACGGGTCAAGGATCAGGCGCGTACGACCTTGCGTACATGATCACGCAAAGCCTTGCCCCCGACATGGCCGGCGAGCACGAGGCCGACCTTTTCGAACGATACATGGCCGGGCTTATCGCCAGTGGTGTCCCCGAGGCACAGACGGAGGATCTTTGGGACCGCTACCGAGAGGCTGCACTGTTCTGTCTTGCCTATCCGGTGATCGCGTCACGCGGAATGGACCTGAACGATGAGCGCCAGTTCCAGTTGATCGAGAATATGAACACCAGATTCGCGCGAGCTGTCGATCAACTCAATCTCGTTGACTTGATGTAGCCGATGCCGGGATTGACCCACGAAGAAACGGCGACGTTTCTCGATGAGCGCGGGCATCTCTTGCGGCTTGGCACGAATGGGGTTGATGGATTGCCGCGTGTGGTGCCCATCTGGTTTGTCTACGACGAAGGTGCTTTGTGGTTCACGCCTAGAGCAAAGTCAGCTTGGTTGGCCGATCTGCGCGCTGATGCGGCCGTGTGCGCCACCATCGACGAGTCGACCGGCCGGATGCGCAAGGTTGTGGCACGCGGTCGGGCCGAACTTGTCCATGACCTCGGAGAGGATGATGTCTGGAGAGATCGCTACCGACGAATCGCTGGCCGCTACACGCCGCAGGAGTTTGCCGTGGCCTACATCGGTGACACCATCGCCGAACCTCGGGCCCTGTATCGCCTCGTACTTGCCCAATCCGAGGTCCGCTCCTGGCGGATGCCCGGCCGTGGTGAAGACCCACTCGCGGTGTGGGCCAAGGATTACTACCACGATGGTCGCTAGCGGGATGACTCACCCAAGAGCGATGGCAGTGGCAGCCGCGACGACGGTGGCAAGTTGGGTGCCGAGATCTGGGGCGGTGGTCGGGTTGAGTCGATAGGCCGGGCCGTAGAGGCTGATGGCGGCTACGACGGCACCCGCGGCGTCGACGATGGGGACACCAACACCGTTCACTTCGAGGTCAAGTTGCTGATCAGCCCAGGCGAATCCGTCTGACTGGATGATGGCGAGGTGACTTCGGATATTCGCTGGCTTGATCACTGTGTGGGGAGTGGCCGCGTTGAGAGGTTCGCTCAGGTAGCGGCTGAGGCGCATATCGGACCAAGCCGCCATCAACACCAATCCAGGTGCCACTGTATGGAATGGAATGCTCGCACCGGAGCTGTCGGGTACCTGAACCGCTGATGGTCCGGGGATCTGAGCGAGGTAGTGCGCTCCAGCTGGCGTATCGACGGTGAGCGCCGCGCTCTCCCCGAACTGGTCGACAAGTTCGAGTAGTAGCGGTCGAAGGCGATCCTCGAGCCCGATACGAATCTCGCCGTCGCTGGATTGCAGAGTGGCGACCGCAGGTCCAGTCGTTAGCTCCCCACCAGTGGTGCGGGTGAGCATGCCGAGGTCGACCAGTTGAGCCGCTATACGAGCAGCCGTGGAGCGAGGTAATCCGGTCAATCGACCCAGCTCGCGCACGCCTACGGGCATGTCGGCTGCTGCGACTGTCTGCATGACGGCAAATGCCCGTTCAATAGGCCCCGAAAACGTTGACGTCGAGGTTTCCTGAGGCATACGCTTATCCTACTATGCAGGACGTCCCACTGAGTAGGACACCCGACTTTTACGAGTATGTCGACCAGCCTTTGGCCCGAGTCCACATCGAAAATGAGTTCGCGGTGATCAACTGGCCAGACGGTGCCATGTTGCGCGCTCATGCCCTCTGGCTCTTCGAGAACCAGATGGGCGACGTCACCATCGAAGAGCGCACTCGCGAGAGCAAGATCGACCCGGCTCTGTTCCCCGATCCGTCCGTGCTTACTGGCGTTGCGGTGGCTGAAGATGGAGACCTCGAGGCGATCTGGGCCGATGACTCGGTGGCCCGCTATCACTCCGGTTGGCTGCGACACGTCGCCGATCAGCGCCATCGGCCCGACTCGGTCATGCCTGAGTCGGTTGAGTGGACATCCGCTGACCTCACCGAGCCCATCACGTTCGACGGTGCCGCGGTCCTAGCCGACGATGCTGCGCTACATGAATTCCTGGAAGCGCTCGTCGGCTACGGGCTTGCTCGCTTGGAGGGGCTGGAGACCACGAGGGATGTCCTCCCCGCACTTGGCCGCCGAGTCGGTGCGTTGCGTGACACGAACTTTGGGGTCACCTGGCCGGTCAGCGTCGACGTGAAGCCGACATCTACTGCCAACACGACGCTCCCGTTGCCACCCCACACGGACCTGCCGACTCGTGAGACACCGCCCGGGTTCCAACTACTTCACTGCCTGGTCAACACCTGCTCGGCCGGATTTTCCACAATGGCCGATGGCTATGCGGTCGTTCGTCACTTGCGCGAGCACCGCCCCGACGTCCATGACGTTTTGGTCCGCGCCAACTGGGTTTTCTTCAATCGTTCGCCTGAGCATGACCACCGATGGTCGGGTCCGCTGATCGACTACGGCGCGCCGGGTATGCCGCTCACGCTTCGAGCCTTCCATCCTGTTCGCGCCTTTCCCGATATGGACGACGTCGACGTGCCCGAGGCATACGCCGCGCTTCGAGAATTTTCGCGACTTGCCGGCAGCGACGAGTTTCAGATTCGTTATCCATTTCGGCCCGGTGACCTGGTTGCCTTTGATAACCGGCGTCTGCTTCACGGACGTGACAGCATCGACGTCGAAGGTGGCCAACGCGAACTTCACGGCACGTACATCGATCACGATGAGGTGTACTCGCGCCTGCGAGTGCTCTCCCGAAAACTCACATGACATCCGACGACGAAGTCGTGCTGAGCACGAACTCCTCGTCATAGAAGGGAAATACAAATGACCAGCGTCTTCATCACCTGCGCCGTAACGGGCGGGGGCGACACCGTCAGCAAATCGGTGCACGTTCCTGTCACACCCGAACAGATCGCCAACTCTGCGATCGATGCGGCCAAGGCGGGTGCCGCGGTGGTGCACTGTCATGTGCGCGACATCGAGACCGGTGTTCAGAGCCGAGATGTGGATCTCTACAAGGAGCTCACTGATCGTATTCGCGAGAGCGACACCGACGTCGTGCTCAACCTCACCGGCGGCACCGGCGCCGACATCACCCTCGGCGGCGTGGAGAACCCACTGCCGCTGAACGAAGCTGGCACCGACATGGCCGGCGCCACTGAGCGCATGGCGCACATCGTC
>JABIQM010000279.1 GCA_018699415.1 Acidimicrobiaceae bacterium | reverse complement strand
GCCGGCTCCAACCTGGCTCGTATGGAGATGAACGTGGCCATCGAGGAGTTCTTGAAGATGATTCCCGAGTTCGAACTCGCCGACCCTGACAGCGTTACGTGGGCGGGCGGACAGGTCCGAGGGCCGCGCCACCTTCCTGTGATCTTCCCGAGTCGAACCGCCCTCTAGTGCGGAATTGACATTCGGTTCTGCGCCGCCAAGGCTGCATTTATGGACCTGACTTATCCTGAAGAGTCCGTTGCGTTTCGCGAGAAGATCGGCGCGTTTCTCGATGAGCACCTGCCGAGTAACTGGGCTGGTTTTGGCGCGCTCGCCCCCGAGGACCGCCACTCGTGGCAGATGGAATGGCGCCAGACGCTTCGCGACGCTCAACTGCTGGCCGCCAACTGGCCTGCCGAATACGGCGGCGGCGGTCTGACCCATCTGGAGCACGTGGTACTGAACGAGGAGTTCGCCAAGCGAGGCGTACCCACGTCCGGCGTCAACGATGGTTTCAGCATTGGAATGGTCGGCAACACCATCCTTCACTGGGGCTCCGACGAGCAGAAGCAGTACTACATCCCGCGCATCCTCGATGGCACCGACGTCTGGTGTCAGGGCTACAGCGAGCCGAACTCGGGTTCTGACCTTGCCAACCTCGGCCTCCGTGCCGTGCTCGATGGTGACGAGTGGGTACTGAACGGGCAGAAGACGTGGACCTCGTCAGCCACCAACGCCAACATGATTTTCTCGCTGTGTCGCACCGACCCTGACTCGACGAAGCACAAGGGAATCTCGTTCTTGTTGGTGTCCATGGATCAGCCGGGCGTCGAAGTCCGACCGATCCTCGATATGGGCAACCATGAACACGTCAACGAAGTGTTCTACCAAGATGCTCGCACCGCGAAGAGCAATGTGCTCGGTGAAGTCAACGGTGGCTGGGCCGTGGCCAACACCCTGCTCGGATTCGAACGCGGCGTCGGCGCCACGACAGCTGCCTTGCGTTTCAGTGAAGAGCTGCAGAACTTCATTGATCTCGCTCGGCGCTACGGCAAGCTCGATGATCCGAACGTTCGCCAGGACATCGCCCGCTTCCATACCACCGTCGAGATCATGCGGTATCGGGGCTACCAGGTTCTCACCGGCTTCCTCGCTGGCGCCGCGCCCGGTCCGGAATCGTCGATCGGCAAGCTCTGGTGGAGCAGCTATCACCAACGCATCACTGAGGCAGCCTTGAACATCGCGGGAGCGGACGGCATGGTTGGTTTCGGTGAGGAGACTCGCAGCGGCCTTGGTGCTGCCGAACTCGGCACAGCCAACACGGTGGCGAACTGGATGAGCAGCTTCATGATCGCCCGTCCTGGCACGATCTACGCCGGGACCAGCGAAGTGCAGAAGGGGATCATCGGGGAACGAGTGCTCGGGCTGCCTAAGGAACCGCGTGCCGATGGTGGCACGCGGCGGGAGAACCAGACGGGGCAGGGATGAGCAGGCACTTTGGCACGTTCGGGGACCTGCACGTCAGCGTTGACGACGATTTTGTCGTTACTGCCGAGATTCGCCGACCTCCCAACAACTTCTTCTCGCCGGCATTGATCGACGCGATGGTCGATGCGTTTCGGGCCATCGACGACGACCCGACGTGCCGGGCGATCGTGCTGTGTTCAGAGGGCAAGCATTTCTGTGCCGGGGCCGACTTCAGTGGTGATGGCGATAGCGGGCCAGAAGCGCGCAACGCCAACGGCTCGCCGCGTCATCTCTATGACGCCGCAGTGGACCTGTTCGCGACGAAAACGCCGGTTATTGCTGCCGTTCAAGGCGCGGCGATCGGTGGTGGGCTCGGGGTGGCGTGCTTTGCCGACTTCCGAGTCGCCGCACCTGAAGCGCGATTCGCCGCCAACTTTGCTCGACTGGGGTTCCACCATGGGTTCGGGCTGAGCGCCACCCTTGCGCCGTTGGTCGGCCAACAACGATCGCTCGAACTGCTGTATACCGGGCGACGAATCAACGGGGTCACAGCCCACGAGATCGGCCTTGCCGATCGACTTGTCCCACTTGACAAACTGCGCGCAGAGGCCCATGCACTGGCCGCAGAGATCGCTGCGTCGGCGCCACTCGCCGTTGCCTCGATCCGTCAGACAATGCGAGGTGAGCTTGCCCACCAGGTCAGCATTGCCACTGATCGCGAGAAAGCTGAGCAGGACTGGCTCCGCAAGACCGATGATTGGAAGGAAGGCGTGAAGGCTATGGCTGAGCGTCGTCCGCCGAACTTCAGGGCTAAGTAGTCAGGTTCGAAGAGGAATGGTCAAGAAGATCCCTAAGGATGATCGGCGCGCCGCTTACACGTCCGGCGATCGGCCGGTCACGAGAGACATGTACCGCCTGACAATGGATGATCAAGGCAAGTCGGTCATCATCATCGAGCCCACCCGATGGGGTTTGGTCAGCAAAGGCGGCTTTCCGCCCTCGCTTTTCGAAACGTGACCGACAGCAACCCACTCCGGTCCTTCCGCGAACGCAACGTTCGCATCTTCTTCGGCGGATTGTGGATCTCGACGATCGGCACCTGGGCCCACAACATCGCCATGGTGTTGCTCGTTCGGGAACTGGGCGGCACCGGTATCCAGTTGGGGATCGCGGCTGCCTGCCAGTTCGGGCCGCTGCTCCTGCTTGGGCTCTACGCGGGGGCGGTGGCTGACCGAGTCGACCGGTATCGCACGACCCTGCGTCTGCAGGCGGCGATGGGTGTGGTGGCACTGGTGCTGGCGGCCGTCATCTTCAGCGGCGACGTCAACCTTGGGCTGGTTTACGGACTGACCTTCATATTCGGCACGCTTTCGGCCTTTGACAACCCGACCCGCCGCACCCTTTCGACGGAGTTGGTCCCGCCAGAAAACACTGGCAACATCTTGGCGCTCGGCACCTCTGTGATGACAAGTGCCCGGGTAGTGGGACCGGCGCTGGCGGCGCTGCTGGCAAGCGCTCATGGCACCGAGTGGGTCTTCCTGCTGAACGGGGTCAGTTATCTCAGCTTCCTCGTCGCCATGGCCCGGCTGGACCAGAGTCGGCTCCACCCGATCGAACCGGCTGAGAAATCGAAATCGCCCGTACGTGAAGGGCTCGCCACGGTGTGGACGATTCCGGCGCTGCGATTGGCGTTGATCATCTTCGCGGTCATCTCGACGTTCGCCTACAACCACTCAGTCGGGTTGCCGTTGCTTGTTGCCGACACGCTTGGTCGAGATGACGTTGCCTTTGGGTGGCTCATGTCGATGATGAGCGTGGGCAACGTCATGGGCTCGCTCCTCGTGGCACGCATGCACCACATTGCTGACGTATGGGTCTACCGGGTCGGTCTCTGCCTTGGTTTGACTCTTGGCGCTCTGGCGCTGTCGACCTCGCTATGGATGGCGCTCATTCTTGTTGTGCCGTTCGGCATGAGTGGTACCGCGTTTGTCAACATCACCACTGTCGTCACTCAGCAAGATGTCAGCCCTCAGATGCGAAGTCGAGTGCTTGCCATCACCGCGGTGTTGTTCATTGGGTCTACCCCAATTGGCGGACCGATCACTGGGCTGGTGGGTGACACAATCAACGGCATGTGGGCCAATCTCTATGGCGCGATCATCAGTATTGTGATCGCGATCTGGGGGATGGTCGTTGCCGCTCGTCGAGGTGTAGTGATGGCCGACCCCGTTCATCCAGGAGAATCAACGACATGACCCTGTTTGATACTGACTCGATCCTTCCACCACCTCCTGAGGGCGCTGTCCCGGTGCTGCACAATCGCGAGTATCGGGTGCAGTCGTACCGCTTGGCCGACGATCGGGTTTTGGTTCAGGCCGCGTTGCGTGACCAGCGCCCACCTGGTCTCAGCATCCCCGGAGACCCCAACCCACTTACCGTGCACCACATGACGGTTGAGATCGAGGTCACGATGCCGAAGCTCGAGATCGTGGCCGCCCGCACCAATATCGCTACTCACCCGCACAACACCTGCGTTGACATCGTTGATCGATACGACGCGCTGGTCGGACTGAGTATCACTCGTGGTTTCACGCACAAGATTCGTGAGTTGTTCGGCGGTCCTCGAGGCTGCACGCACACGACGGCGCTCCTCCAGGCGATGGCACCGGTTGCAGTGCAATCCCGAAACGGTCACCGGGCGGCCAATGCCATCATGAATGGTGAACCGCATCCGCTCGAAAATGACTCGAACAGCCGGCGATTCCGTCATCTGAGCAACACATGTCATGTCTGGGCCGAGGATGGCGAGATGATGACTGAAGTCACGGTTGCGGGCTCGCGTGAGCCGATGCTCACGGTTCGGCGCCGGCTCGATGAACTCGGTCTTGACTCTCGTGGCCGACCACTGAACGACGGGCACAACGAGGGCGAGAAGTCATGACCATTGCCACAGCGGGTGTTGGCGTTTCGGCTCAAACCGTTTTCAATGCTTTGAGCGAGTACTGGGAACGCCTAGCCCAGGTGCTGGTTGGCCGAGGTCCCGAAGAAACAGGAAAGTAGGAGACCGTGGGAGAGCTAAGTTTCGCAACTGCCTGGGAAGTCGTCGCCGACACCCGCGGCGATCGTTTAGCGCTGCACAACGGCGGGGTCTCGCGTACATGGGCCGAGTTCGATGACCGGGCCGCTCGTCTTGCCAGAGCGCTGTCAGATGCTGGAGTAGACGCAGGCAGCAATGTTGCACTCGCGCTGTACAACGGCAACGAGTACATGGAAGCGGAGTTTGCGGCGTTCAAGGTTCGTGCTGCGCCCTGCAACGTCAATTATCGCTATGTCGAAGCCGAGCTGAGGTATTTGATCACCAACAGCGAAGCCAAGGCAGTGTTTTTCGATCATGCATTGGCCGAGCGCTTTGGGGCGGTTCATGATGACCTCCCCGGGGTTGCGTTGTGGATTCACGTTGGAGACGGCAAATGTCCCGAGTGGGCCAGTGCCTACGAAGACCTGATCGCCGAATCGCTCGCCCTAACGCGAATCGAACGAGATTCCGAGGACCTCTGGATCCTCTACACCGGCGGCACGACGGGCCACCCCAAGGGTGTGATGTGGCCCCACGGGAACCTCATGGCCCTGGTTCGGCGATCGCTCGCCCCGCTCGGGCTTGAGTTGCCGACGACGGTGGCCGAGTACGCGGCCACCCTCGATGCCCTGGACGCACTCACCGAGCCTCCTCGCCAACTGGCGGCCTCACCGCTGATGCATGGCACCGCCGGGATCGGTGCTCTCTTCACCATGTTCCAGGGCGGTGCGGTTGTCACGCTCACCGGCCGAAGTCTTGATTCTGTAGAGCTCTGGGAAACAGTGGCGCACGTTCGCTGTTCGCTTGTCAGCATCGTTGGTGACGTGTTCTGTGCGCCGATGGTCGATGCCCTCGATGAGGCAACGGCTGCCGGTAACCCGTTCGATCTTTCGTCCGTCCGGTCGGTCTCCTCATCGGGTGTGATGTGGAGCCAACCCATCAAGGATCGACTGCTTCGTCACGCCCGGGCCGTTGGCTCCGAACTCCTCTGCAACGACTCGCTTGGTGCGAGTGAAGGTGTCGGATTCGCGGGCAAAGAATCGAAGGGGGATGGCGACACCGAGACAGCCACGTTCACACTCGGCCCGAATGCGGCGGTGTTCAACGAGGACGGCAGTCGGATTGAACCGGGTTCTGGTGAGATTGGACTGCTGGCGGTGAGTGGACCGATTCCCGTTGGCTATTTCGGCGACCCGGTGAAGTCCGCCGAAACGTTCCGCCAGATGGAAGGTCAACGTTGGTCTATCCCTGGTGACTTCGCCCGCATCGAGGCCGACGGGACACTTGTCCTGCTCGGCCGCGGATCAGTTTCGATCAACACCGGCGGCGAGAAGGTCTTCCCCGAAGAGGTTGAGGAAGCCTTGAAGCTCCTTGCTGAGGTCAGCGACGCCAACGTCGTCGGTGTGCCCGACCCGAAGTGGGGATCAGCCGTGACCGCCGTTGTTGAACTCGTCGATGGTGCGGAAATCACCGATCACGCCATGGTCGAGGGTCTCCGGAGCCTTTTGTCCGGCTACAAGCTACCGAAGCACATCATCCGAGTCGACTCTGTGTTTCGTGCCCCCAACGGCAAGGCCGACTACAAGTGGGCCACCGCAACCGCCAAGTCCAGCTTGGGCATCGACTGACTGTTTAGGTAGGCGTGAGCGTGTAGCGGATCGGCAAGGTCTTGTGGCCACCGACAAAGGTGGTCTTCATCGATGTGGCCTCACCAGCGAGTTCGATTGATTCGAGCCTTGGAATGAGGTGGCCGAAGAGGCGGCGAAGTTCGTTGCGGGCCAACTGCGCTCCGAGGCAGTAGTGCACACCGAACCCGAAGCTGATGTTTCGATCGGCGTTGGGGCGCTCGATGTCGAATTGCAGGGGGTTTTCGAACACCTTGGGATCGAGGTTGGCGGCCTTGTACGAAAGATAGAGCCAGTCGCCCTTTTTGATCTCCTGGCCACAGACCACGGTGTCTTGCTGGGCGGTGCGCATGAAGTGGCGAACGGGGGCCGTCCATCGGATCATCTC
>JABIQM010000264.1 GCA_018699415.1 Acidimicrobiaceae bacterium | reverse complement strand
TTGTGCAGTCGACCAGCGGATCGGAGAAGTTGGCGAGATGACCCGAGGCCTGCCAGACCTGGGGCGGCGACAGGACCGACGCATCGAGGCCAACCACATCGTGACGCAGTTGGACCATTGACCGCCACCACGCGTCCTTCACGTTGCGGAGCAGAAGAACACCCAGCGGGCCGTAGTCGTAGGTGGACCGAAAACCGCCATAGATTTCCGCTGATTGGAAGACAAAACCTCGGCGCTTGGAGAGGTTGACAATCTTGTCGAAAAGTGTGGGATCGGGGGCGTCGGCTGACATAGCCGCGAAGGTTACCGGTCTCTCGCTCGCCCATGCGCCAAGATATAAGTCGTGCAGCCCCAAATTCCTCCCTTCGCCGACGACCCCACCGCAGTCATGGGACGTCGGACCCTCGCCTTCGTTATTGATGCTTTGATCGGTACCGCCCTCATCTTCGTGACCGTATTGGCCACGTTTACGACCACTGAGTTCGCGTCGACTCTCGCCGCAGAAGACATATGCACTCAAATGGACTTCTTCACAAACAACGTGTGCATCAACAGCGGAAGCACCGTATGGGTCGGCGAGTCAGACGATGTCGGCATGCTCATGCTTGTTTGGGGCGTGTACGTGCTCGTCAACACGCTTTTACTCCCCGGATTCACCGGTTGGAGCCTTGGCAAGCTGGTCATGGGTCTGAGAGTCGTCAAGCAGGACACGTTCGAACGTGCCGGGATGGGTGCCAACATCGGTCGCGGGGTCTTGTGGGTGCTCGATGCATTCCCATGGTTCCTGCCATTGGCCGGCCTCATACTCGGCCTGGCCACCCCTGGCCATCGGCGAATCGGCGATCTCGCAGCCAAAACGTTCGTTGTTGACAAGTCTCTTGTCGGCCACCCCACCCCAGTTCGCGGAGTCGGAAGCGTTCCCGCCTCGGCCCCCGCCGCTTTCGGCATCGCACCCCCACCACCAACCGGCATCGCACCCCCACCACCAACCGGCATCGCACCCCCACCACCAACCGGCATCGCACAAGCGCCGCTCACCACTCCACTACCGCCGTTTGCGGCTCCCACCGGGCCGCCAGTGGTCGCGTCGCCGACTCCCACACCGCCCATGCCAGCGTCAGCCCCGCCGCCAGCATTTCCTCCCATACCCAGCGAACCTGAGTCGATTGATCAGCCCCTACCCGACGAGATGGAGTCAGCTCTACCAGAGGCTGACCAGATCGAGTCGGTCGACTCTGAAGCGGTCGACTCTGAACCGCAGCAACTCGGCACCGATGGGCCTCAATGGGACCAGGCTCGCGACACATACATCCAATGGGACCCAGAGCTGAGCGAGTGGATGGAATGGAGCGAATCCGAAAGCCGCTGGATTCCCATCAGTCGCTGAGCTTGATCAGATCTGGGTCTGGTCCAGTACCGCTACTGACCGAATTCGCCGCTCCAAGTGATGCTCCATCATGGCGGTCGACAGCAGGTCTACCTCGCCGGTAGCGGGTCCAACCTTCTCTGAAAGTACGCTAGCGAGCCCTCCTCCGAGGATCCGTCGCAATAGGCCGACCGCTTCCTCCGACACCGGACGTCCGCGCCGGCAGTTGCGGCAGAGAACGCCGCCGTCATTGAGATCAATAGCTTCGATCTGTTCGGTAGCGCCACACGACACGCACTCGTCGACTTGTGGTTGAAGGCCCTCGTGGGCGAGTAACTTTAGAAAAAACGCGGCCACAACCAGCGGCGAGTCGTTGCTGTTCAACGTAGCCAGTGCACGAACCAGCATCACATGGAGTCGGGGGTCCGGTTCTCGGTCTTGTGCAACCTGTTCAACGCACTCGAGCATGGCTTCAGCCCGGGCGAATCGATCAGGGTCAGTTCGCAGTTTGGGGAACCGGTCGATCGTCTCGACCTGGGTGATCGTGTCAAGATCCCCGCGGCCTCGATAGAGCTGGATCGAAATGTGACTCAGCGGCTCAAGGCGAGAACCGAACTTCGACTTGGTGCGGCGGACGCCTTTGGCAACACCACGGACCTTGCCGTTGTCAAGTGTGTGCATCGAGATGATGCGATCGGCCTCACCAAGTTTCCACGCCCGCAGCACAACGGCCTGGTCACGGTACAGGCTCATGTCAGTCGTCCACGCCCCCGAATCGCCGCTCGCGATCCTGGTACTCGGCTATAGCGCCAAAGAGCGCCTGTCGGTCGAACTCCGGCCACGGCGTCTCCGTGAAAAGAAGCTCGCTATAGGCGAGTTCCCACAAGAGGAAGTTGGAGATTCGGGATTCACCTGAGGTGCGGATCATCAGATCGGGATCCGGCATGTCTGTGTCGTAGAGGTACTGGGCAATAGTTCGCTCGTTGATCTTGTCGGCCGGCGTGCCGGAAAGGACAATCTGTTTCACCGCGTCCACGATCTCAGCCCGGCCGCCGTAGTTGAACGCAATCGTGAACGTGAGTCCTCTGTTGTCCTTGGTGAGTTCGATTGACTCATCCATCCGACGAATCAGCCGTTTCGGCACACGCCAATCACGGCGCCCAACGAAACGTATTCGTACGTCGCGCTCGTGAAGCTCCTGACGGCGTCGGACAAGGATCTCTTCGGGGAAATTGATGAGGAAGCGGACCTCGTCCTTTGGACGCTTCCAATTTTCGGTGCTGAATGCGTAGACGGTTAGCCATTCGACACCAAGATCTGAGCAGCCTTCCACTACCTCGAACAAGGAGTGTTCGCCGGCCTTGTGGCCTTCTGTACGCGGCAAACCTTGGGCCTGCGCCCAGCGGCCGTTGCCATCCATAACACACGCAATATGCGCGGGAATCCGGTCCGGATCCAGTCCTCCGAGGGTCACCTGCAGAACCTACCCTCTCGTCACCCGGACAACGCGTTTCACATTCGCCACAAACAATTGCGCTATGGCCCAAGCGGGACCTTTTCATGACTAATGTCACACCTGTGTCTGAGAAAGAGTGGGCCAATGAGCTCTCACGACTGCATGGAACTAGTGGGGCCCGTAAACGCGTTCGCTCTGTCAGCCTGCTGATCTTCGTCGCCCTGACAGCCGCAATCGTCGTGGTGGTTCTCGCCTTGGCATAGGCTCCCTCGATTCCAGAGCCTCTCGTGACCCTCGACGACTCAACCCTGCAACTTCTTGATGTCGTGACCGCAGCCCTGCCCGGTGGCGGTGAGACTCGGGATGGACAGCGCGAAATGGCCATTTCTGTCGCTGAGGCAATCAAGAATGATGGTCACGCCGTCGTTCAAGCCGGTACCGGGACAGGTAAGTCGCTTGCCTACCTCGTGCCCGTGGTCGCCGCTCAGCGCCAAACCGTCGTGGCCACAGCAACCAAAGCGCTTCAAGATCAGCTGGCAACAAAAGACCTGCCCTTCCTCGTCGAGCAAACGGATGGGGCCGTCAACTTCGCTGTTCTGAAGGGTCGATCCAACTATCTCTGTCTGCAACGTCTCGACGAAGCCGAAGACAGCTCGGCCGGCACACTTGAGATCAACGTCGATGATGACCCCCTCGATCCGATCACCGTCAAGAGACTTCGTGAGTTCGCCGCTGCCAGCCCCACCGGCGACCGCGCTGAGCTCAGTGATATCGATGACCGCACATGGCGGTTGGTGTCCGTTGGTAGAGATGAGTGCCCCGGAGCCTCACGCTGCCCACGCGGCGACGACTGCCTCGCCGAACGCGCCAGACATCGGGCTGCGACGGCCGACATCCTGATCGTCAACCTTCATCTCTATGCCCTCGACGTGATGAACCCCGGGATCCTCCCAGATCATGAGCTCGTCATTGTTGACGAGGCTCATCAGCTCGAAGACATCATGGCGGACGCCGCTGGCCGCCAACTCAGTCCCGCTCGCGTCATCACCACCGCACGGTCGGCCGCAGCGATCCTCTCTGAACCGACGTTCATCCAAGCGGCCGAAGACACTGCTGTTGCCATTCACGCTGCACTCGAAAGCCAGATCGGCGAACGTCTGTTGGAAGGACCCACCGAGGAGATCGGTCGAGCAATGGATGTCACTCGGTCCGCAGCCGACAAGATTCTCAACGCGCTTCGTGCGGTTCCCGATGATGCGCCGGTCGACGCCAAAGCCAAGGCCGTCCGCGCTCGCCAAGTAGCCACGGGTCTTATCGATGACCTCGACGCGATGCGATGGCCGATCGACTCAGAAGTGCTGTGGGTCGACGGTCCATCATCCAACCCCACACTTCGGTCGACCCCGATTGCGGTCGACGAAATCCTAGCCAAAGAGCTTTGGGGCAAACGGGCCAGCATCCTCACGTCGGCAACGCTGCCCAGGAACACTACGGCTCGTCTCGGCCTTCCCGATACAACCACCTCACTCGACGTGGGGTCACCGTTCGACTACGAACAGAACGCCCTGCTGTATTGCCCGGTCGACCTCCCAGACCCACGGGCCGCCGATCACAAGGACGCCCAACTAGCGCAAATCGAGTCGCTCATGGTCGCCGCCGGCGGACGAACACTCGGCTTATTCACGAGCTTCGCCGCCATGCGCGATGCTGCCGAGAGACTTGGCCCTCGCCTCCCATGGCCAGTTTTGGTGCAAGGCGAAGGGTCGAAGGGCGCCCTCCTCGACCAATTCGTCGAGGAACCCGAAACCTCCCTCTTTGCCACAATGTCATTCTGGCAGGGCGTTGACGCTCCAGGATCGACCTGCAGCCTGGTAATCATCGACCGATTACCGTTCCCGCGTCCAAACGATCCCGTGCTCCAAGCCCGTCGCGACAGGGCTGGGAAATCAGCATTTCGAACCATCGACCTGCCACGAGCAGCAACCCTGCTTGCCCAAGGGTCCGGCCGGCTCATTCGCTCAACCACAGACCGAGGTGTCGTGGCGGTGCTCGATCCCCGTCTTGCCACCGCCCGCAGCTACCGGTGGGAGCTCGTGAACGCCCTTCCACCAATGCGCCGCACCCGTAACCTCAGTGAGGCTGAGACCTTCTTACGCGAACTGCGCGACGCCAACGAGCGCGAGCAAGAAGTTCCTGCCTGACCGAGAGTGCCCGGAATCCTCGCTTTTGGAACACCTCTGCCGACGGGGGGACCGTGAACGAAGAAGTGTGGTGGTACGCAACCCGCGCCGCAGGTCTGATGACCTGGGTGACAGCCTGCGGATCGGTCCTTATCGGGCCGCTGCTCTCCCGCAACTCAATCAAGTCGCTCACTAGATCGTGGTTCTTTGATCTGCACCGGTTCCTCAGCGGCGTGTCTGTGATCTTTCTGGTCACTCATCTTGGCACTCTGTACATGTACAACACGGAACTCTTCTCGTGGAGGGCCCTCCTGATCCCGGGTGAGTCAACCTGGGAAACCACAGCTGCATCGATGGGAGTCATTGCCCTCTGGTCGCTTCTTGCCGTTGAACTCACATCATTGCTTCGCAAGCGGATCAGCAACACGACCTGGCGAGTCGCCCACGCGCTAGCCATCGTCACAGTCGTCGCCGGCTCGTACCATGCTTGGCTGGGTGGCTCCGACATGCAAAACCCGATCACCTGGGCGATTAGCGGTATTGGCTCACTAATCGCCGTCGGCTTAATCACCATGCACCTACGGCGCAAGGACGGCGTCCACTCCGATAGCCCACGCAAACCCGACCAGAAAGAGCTGCTCGTACAGATGCAGGCTCAGCTTGAGTGTCTCCCCGCTGTTGGGCAGTTGGCTCAGCCCAAACTCCAACCCGACAGCGCACTCACACTCCCCCGCCGAGTCCCTCTCGGGGCTAACGCTGACGCCAATGATCCTCTTCTTGCGGAGAAAGAACCAATCACCTCTGACAACTTGTTTGAGCGGGGTCGGTTCGAGAAAAAACCGTTTCAAGACACTGCCCTGTTCGGCAATTCGGACCCTTCGGTCCTGCCCAACGACATGCCTCCATCACCGTTCCGTAGCCATACTCCGCCTTCCTCAGCGCCACACACCGCTCCCACTCCACACCCTGAACAGGGTGGGCATCGCATGCCTGCCCGAAAAGTAGGCACGAATCCGTTTATATCTCCAGAACCTCCAGCCCCGGCGCTCACGGCTCCCCCAGAGCCACCATCACAGCCATCGACCGCTGCCGCCACAGCACCAGCACCTCCACCGTTGCCTGCCGAAACCGGTGAAGTAGACAAGGCCGTTTACACAGCTTGGCTGATCGAATGGCTGGCGTTCGCCGAAAAGTATGGCGACGAAACGCCAGAGGATCCGACTCGTATCTGAGCGAACTCAGTAACCGAGCTCAGTAACCGACGCCGGACGTCGCTGCCAATTCTTCTCGACGCGTACGAACAACTCGATGAACACGCCCTCTGGTAATTGGCGGCGCACTGCTGTGCCAGCCTTCTTGAGCGTCTCGCCGCCCTTACCGATCACCATCGCCTTCTGCGACTCGCGCTCGACAAGGATCTCGCACCGAACACGGGGCCATTCCCATTCCGTTACGCGTGTGGCGATCGAATGCGGAAGCTCCTGACGGGCCACGGCAAGCAGTTGCTCGCGGACTAACTCGGCGACCCAGAATGCATCGGGCACATCGGTAATCATGTCTTCGGGGTAGAACTGTGGCCCTAGTGGTAGGCGAGCGCGCAGGTGCTCGATCAGCGGATCGACACCCTCGCCGGTCTTACCCGAAACGGGGAACCACGCATTCGCGTCGAGCTCAGAAGTGGCCGATAGCTGATTCAGCACCTGCTCCGGCTTGGCAATGTCGGCCTTTGTGACGACGACTACGGCATTGGACGGGAGCGACTTGGCAATGAACTCATCACCTCTGCCATAGGGCGCAGTGGCATCGAGAACGAAGCACACCACGTCAACGGAGTTCGTGGCTGCTGCGGCGGTGGCGTTGAGACTCGATCCCAGCGCGCTTCGTGGCTTATGGATGCCGGGGGTGTCAACAAAGATGAGCTGGAATTCGGGCTTGGTCAGCACGCCTCGGATCTGTGTCCGAGTGGTCTGGGGCTTGTCAGAAACGATCGAAACTTTCTGCCCGAGGATCTGGTTGAGCAGGGTGGACTTTCCCGCGTTGGGCCGGCCCACAAGGGAGACAAAGCCCGACCGGTGCTTGGGCTCTTCGTTCGTGGCTTCAGCGTCAGTCATCGGTGAGTCTCGACAGGCGCACTCGGGTGATCCGGCGCCCTTCCATTCGTTCCACCCCGAACCGTATCTGGCCGTTGTCAACAGACTCCCCGATCTCGGGAACATGACCAAGCGTATTGAAGATCAAACCGCCAACTGTGTCCCAGTCGCCGTCGTCAAGTTCGGCGTCAATGAGCGACTCCAGTTGATCAACCGGCATCCGGCCATGAACGATAAGTCCACCCCCATCGGTCGGCTCAAAGAGTGGCTCTTCCTTGTCGAACTCATCCACAATTTCGCCGACCAACTCCTCCACCAGGTCCTCCAGGGTGACCAGACCAGCGGTGCCCCCGTACTCGTCCACGACAACTGCGAGGTG
>JABIQM010000136.1 GCA_018699415.1 Acidimicrobiaceae bacterium | reverse complement strand
GACGAGTTGCTGCTCGACGGGGCGAAGTTCAGAAGCGACAAGAACGAGTTGACGAAGTCGGAGCATGACTCCGGTCTAGTCGTAACCAGGGGGTGCCTGGTAGCCGCCGAACTCACGCTCCATGAGTCCGGCGAAGGCAATGGAGTCGTAATCTTGGAGATGAGGGGCCACAATTTGCAGTCCGCAGGGCAACCCTGAACGGGTAAGGCCAGCCGGAGCAACCGTGCCCGGCAGATACACGCCGCACGACCAGCCAGCCCAAAACAATTGGTCGGTCGTTGGTTGTTGGGTGCCGTTGATCGTGATTGTGCGATCCGCTCGCTCCCCTGAGTGATCGTGGGCGTAGGCGGCCGACGCCGCAGTCGGGCACAGCAAGAGGTCGTAGTCCTCGAAGAAGGCGGCCCAGGCGAGGCGCTCCTGCTCACGTTCACGATGCAAGGCAGCCCACTCCCAATGGCTGAGCGAGATACCGCGGCCCGCCACGGCTCGATAGTCACGATCTCCAGCGGCGTAGCGCTCACCATGAACCTTCTGATCGACCATCGCTTCCTTGGAGTAGCCGGTTCCCGTGGCCGCCCGTAACAGCGCCATATAGACGTCGTGGCTGCGTTCGATGTCGATGTCAGGACGGGCCGAGTCATCGATCTGCACGCCGAGAGCGGCGAGCGACTCGACGGTGGCCGCCAGCTGCTCAGTGAGTTCGTCGTCTTGGGCCACGCATGGACTCTCCAGCATGACCGCAACCCGGATCTGTTCAGGGCGCTCCCAACGAGGCTCGGGAAGATCCAGCCGCCAACCAGCGGCGTCCAAACCTCCTGCGCCCGCCACGATGTCGAGACCCATCCGCAGATCGCTCGCAGTTCGGGCCAGAGGTCCGCCCACGCCGATGTCGAGCGTGGTCGGGTCACCGGGCGCACCGTGGCCGGCGATGGGCACGATCCCATAGGTCGGCTTGTGACCAAAGACACCGCAATAGTGGGCGGGATTGCGGATCGACGCGCCGATATCGGACCCCAACTCCAAGGCAGTCATGCCGCCTGCCACTGCGGCGGCGGCGCCACCCGAAGATCCACCGGGGATCAGTTCTGGGTTCCAGGGGTTCGACGTCGTGCCATAGATCGAATTGAACGTCTGCCAGTCGGCCATCGACACGGGCAGATTGGTCTTTCCGTAGATGACAGCACCGGCGTCGAGTAGACGCTGGACGGCTACATCGTTCCTCTCTGGTCGCCACTCAACCAGATGCCGGTGACCCGACGTCGACGGTGTGCCCATCCATGCCCATGCCTCCTTGATCGTCATGGGAACACCGTGCAGTCGGCCCCACGACTCGCCTGCCGCCATTGCCGCATCGGCATCGGCCGCTCGTAGTCGAGCGTCGTCAATCCGCTCGACAACTATGGCGTTGATGACCGGGTTAAAGCGTTCGTACCGGTCAACGGTTGCGTCGAGCAACTCAACCGCCGAGATCGCACCAGTCCGGACTGCTTCGGCCTGATCCTGTGCACTTGCGAGGGTAATGTCCATGCGTTCTGAATCGTAGATCCCTAACCTCGTGCCTGATGAGCTTTCCCACACCCAATACCGCTGCAGTAACCGCTCTCGCCCCGACAGGCACGTTGCGAGCGGCAATCAACCTCAGCAACTTCCTGCTCGTCTCGTCGGTCACTGATGACGGCACACCGATCGGCGTATCTCCCGATATGGCCGGTGCGCTCGCCTCCGCACTTGGCGTACCCATTGAGTTCCAGACCTACCCAAACCCCGGCGATGTCGCCGATGCTGCCCAAACCGGCGCGTGGGACGTCGGCAATATCGGGGCTGATCCAGCACGCGCGGAGTTCATCGAATTCACCGATGCCTACGCCGAGATTGAGAGCACATACCTTGTGCCCGCCGGCTCACCGATCACCTCGTTCGTCGATGCTGACCAGCCCGGCATCCGCATCTCAGTCAAGGAGCGGGCGGCCTACGCGTTGTGGCTCGAGCGAAACCTCGAACACGCAACGCTCATCGAGTCGGAATCTCTCGACAGCTCATTCGATGTATTCATCAAGCAGAGGTTGGAGGCGCTCGCCGGGCTCCGTCCCCGCCTCGTTGCTGACGCCGAGCGGCTACCCGGATCACGGGTGCTTCCCGGCAAGTTTTCAGCTGTTCAGCAAGCCATCGGGACACCGAACGACCGAGATGGTGCAGGTATCGCCTACCTCCGTCAATTCGTTGAGGCGGCCAAGGCCTCGGGCGTCGTCGCCGACCTCATCGAGACCCACGGGGCGACCGGACTTTCGGTAGCGCCACTTGCGACCGACTGACCTAGTGTCGGCGCCATGGCTGCCATCAATGAAGTAACCGATCTCGTACTCGATGGGGATGTCGCCGTTGTCACCGTCGACTCTCCGCCCGTCAACGCTCTTAGCGCAACGGTGCGCGCCGGCATCGATACCGCTGTCAAGCAGGCCAACGAATCCGAGGCCGCGGCAATCGTGTTGATTTGTGCGGGCCGCACGTTCATCGCCGGAGCCGACATAACCGAATTTGGGGGCGCAGCCCAGGGCCCATCCCTGAGAGACGTACAAGACACCCTGGAGAACTCAGCGGTCCCCGTCGTGGCTGCCATTCACGGCACTGCGTTGGGCGGCGGTCTCGAACTCGCCCTTTGCGCCCACTACCGAATCGCGGTCCCGAGCGCCAAGTGTGGACTACCCGAGGTCAACCTTGGGCTACTCCCCGGCGCGGGCGGCACCCAACGCCTCCCCCGCATCGTCGGAGTCGAGAAGGCCCTTCAGATGATTGCCTTCGGCGATCACGTTCCCGCTGCGCAATGCCACGAGATGGGATTGGTCGATGAGATGGCGACGGAGGGTCAGCTCCTCGGTGACGCCGTGGCCTACGCCCGCAGGATTGTGGCGGAGGATCGCCCCCTCGCCCGGGTGAGCGATCTCAATGACAAACTCGTCGCCGATACTCAGCTGTTTGCCGACTTCCGCGCCGCCAATGCCAAGAAGTTCCGTGGCTTCGAGGCACCCGAGGCAATCATCGCGTGTATCGAAGCAGCGGTAAACGACTCATTCGAGGACGGCATGGCTGTCGAGCGTGAGCTCTTCACCGGCCTGATGGCGGGAAACCAGTCAAAGGCCCAACGTCATCTCTTCTTCGCCGAACGCCAGGCCTGGAAAATTCCCGACGTTCCCAAGGACACGGAACTGATTCCCGTGGAATCCGTCGGCATCATCGGCGCCGGCACCATGGGTGGCGGTATCGCCATGAACTACGCCAACGCCGGCATCCCCGTGACACTCATCGAGACGAGCCAAGAAGCCATCGACCGTGGCCTCGGCGTCGTACGCGCAAACTACGAACGCAGCGCCAAACGGGGCCGTTTCTCAATGGACGAGGTGGAGGTCCGCATGGGCCGTATTACACCATCGCTCGACATGAGTGATCTGGCCGAGGTCGACATGGTGGTCGAGGCTGTCTTCGAGCGTATGGATGTAAAAAAGGACATCTTCGGACGCCTCGACGATATCTGTAAGCCGGGCGCCATCCTTGCGACAAACACGAGCGCCCTCAACATCGACGAGATCGCCGATGCCACCACCCGCCCCGAGTGGGTGATTGGTATGCACTTCTTCTCCCCCGCCAACGTAATGAAGCTGGTGGAGGTCGTGCGGGCCGAGAAGACATCAATCCCGGTCATCAACACCACGATGCAGATCTCCAAGCGCATCGGCAAGGTCGCCGCACTCGTACGTGTCTGCCCCGGTTTTGTGGGCAATCGCATCCTGGCTGCTCGGCGACGTGTCGCTGACAAGCTGATGGATCAGGGCGCTATGCCATGGGAAATCGACAAAGCGATGTTCGATTTCGGCTTCGCCATGGGCCCCTTCCAGATGTCGGACCTTGCCGGTCTCGACCTTGGTTGGGTCAAGGAAGAATCCTCCAGCTCGACAATCCGTGAGTGCCTCTGCGAGCTCGATCGACGCGGCCAAAAAAGCGGTGCTGGCTACTACGACTACGACGAAAACCGCATCGCCACACCCTCCTCCATCACCGAGGAAATCGTGCGGCGATTTGCCGCCCAGGCAGGCTTCGAACCGCAGGATTGGACTGCCGATGAGATCGTCGAGCGACTCGTCCTTGGCATGGTCAACGAGGGTGCCAAGGTCCTCGAAGAAGGCATGGCGATCCGTTCCTCTGATATCGACGTGATCTGGGTGCACGGCTACAACTGGCCCCGCTACTGGGGTGGCCCCATGTTTTGGGCTGACCTTCAGGGCCTCGACACGGTTGCCGCTCGCCTCAACGCCCTGGCGGCGTCTGACGGTGATCACTGGAAGCCCGCCGGGCTCATCACTCAACTCGCAGACGAGGGTAAGACCTTCAGCGACGTCAGCTGAGACGGCTCTTGCAGAGTCCGATCGTCAGTCTTCGAAAACGGCGAACAAAGCCCATCTACACCGGTTGGAGGATTGTCGCGATCACTTCGGTGATCTGGGCGTTGCAGTCCATGCTCTGGATGCAGGGCTACGGCAACCTTGCCGTCGAACTCCGCAACCGATTCGGTTGGTCAAAAACGTTCCTTTCGATCGTCTACGCGGTGACGCGCTCCCTGGGTGCGGTGATTGGTCCTCTCCATGGACGGATGCTCGAACATCGCGGCATCACGACAGTCATGCGGGTCGGCGCAGTCCTGACGATGATGGGCTTCCTCGGACTATCACAGATCGACAAACGGGGCGAGTTCGTTGTGGTCATGATTGTGGCCTCGCTGGGATCCAGTCTGATGGGTTTTCTCACTCTCACTACAGCGACGGTTCAGTGGTTTGAGCGGCGGCGCTCTCTTGCTCTGTCGATCCAGACAATGGGACTTGCGATTGGCGGTTTTGCCGGCCCTCTGCTCGTCGTCGGATTCGCCACCATTGGCTGGCGCTGGACTATCGGTAGCTCGGGTGTTCTGCTCGGCGCCGCCGCCTGGCTGGCATCGGGCCGCATCGGGCAGTCGCCGTCATCGAGCGACGAGCCGATGGACGGGCTCGACCCGGAGACCGCAGAGGCTGAACAAGCCGCCGAGGGGGTCAGCGACGACCACTTCACCCTGGCTGAGGCGATCCGCACTCGAGCCTTCTGGATGATTTCGTTGGGTCACGGCTCCGCTCTACTCGTTGTTGGCGCATCAATGGCGCACCTCGCCCTTTACCTGACCGAGGATCGCGGCTTCAGCGCTGGTCGTGCCGCACTCATTGCCGGAATCGTGCCCGTGTTCCAGCTCGTGGGTACTGGTATAGGCGGCTATCTGGGCGACCGAATCAACAAGCGTCTGATCGCCGGCGTGGCCATGTCTGCCCATGCCATCGGCCTCCTGGTCCTGACCTGGATCGAGAGCTCCGTTGCAATTGGCGTATTTGTGGTCCTTCATGGCACGGCCTGGGGCGTCCGCGGGCCCCAGATGCAGGCCATCCGGGCCGACTATTTTGGCACCACGTCGTTCGCCCGGATCATGGGCTGGTCAGCGATTGTGGTTACCGCCGGATCCGTATCAGGACCGTTATTGGCCGGGATCCTCGCCGACTCCACCGGCAACTACAAGCTCGGATTCACCCTGGTCGCGTGCACCGCGTTCGCGGGCACCATCTTCTGGGTCCTTGCCACACCGCCGAAGAACCCCAACGCACTCATTGCCTAACCACTAGACGGCGCCGCTCATCTTGGCGTTGTAGCCGATCGTCGTGCGATGAAGGAGTCGATGGTGACCGTCGTACCCTCCAGTGGCTCGGTGGAGCACACAGCGGTTGTCCCACATCACCAACATGTTGGGCTCCCAGCGATGCCGGTATTGGAATTCGTCACGGGTTTCCCAGCCATAGATCTCGGCAAGCAACCCTCGGGCCTCGTCCTCGTCCATGCCGTCAATACCAATGATGTAACCGAGAACGGAAAACAACGTTTCCGTGCCGGTCTCGCGGTGAGTGCGGATCAGCGGATGCATGTGGGTGTCGTAGGCCTCGGCGCTCGGCCGAATTCGCATCGACCGATCAGCCGCGTCGTCGTCGCCATAGGCCCCGTCGGGGGCGTAGCCGCCGCGGGCGGAATGCACCGCCACCTTTCCCTCAATACGAGACCGTAGTTCGGACGGCATGGCGGCCAATGCCGCCTCCTGGTTCACATAGAGCGTGTCACCACCAGTCGGCGGCACCACCTTGCTGTAAAGACACGTGCCATCAGGCGGGTACTCCTGGAAGCTCCAATCAGAATGCCAGTTCTCGGCAAAGAGAGACGACGTCTCATCCGCCCGACGTTCGATCGCGGCGATATGGGAATGGCCGTCGATCGGCGCGAAGAACGGGTCATGGCCGAATGGGCCAAAGCCCAACGTGAATCGCTCTAGTTCATCATCGGTCAACACTTGGTCGGGGAAGGCGAGCACCTTGTGTTCGAGCCAAGCGGTCCTGATCTCCGTTACTTCAACGTCGTCAAGACGGGCAAGGTCGACGCCTTGAACCGTCGCACCGCATGCCTCTCCGCTCGGGGTGATGTCGAGTGTCACGGTACGTCTCCTTGTCGCGTGCTCAGCGTCGGCGGACCAGTGGGATCAGCCAAAGTCCGCACCCAACCAGCCATGCCACACTGCTGGCGATCGCCAACCGATCACCGGCTTGTATTGCGCTGATCATGAAGAATACGCCTGATACAACGAAGGCGCCCAGACCTGCGAGTTGGTAGTTCTCATGGGTGGTGCTGTCGTTGGTGGTCACGATCGGTGATCGTAGCTGGGCACATGGGTGCCTGGTGGCGTAGACATTTCATCGTGACCATTCAGCGAGCCCCCCACTCCACGCAACTCCGAGTTCGCTTTTACGAACTCGATCCGTACAACCATGTCAATCATTCTGTGTACGTCCAGTACTTCGAGACCGCTCGTGTCGAGTTGCTCGACCAGGTCGGCTTCTCCCTTGCGTCAATGAGGCGCGACGGCCTTTCGATCGTGGTTTCGGAGATTTCCACGAAGTTCATTGCCGCAGCTGAGGAGAGTGACGTGCTCACCATCGAGACAGAGGTACTGGAGTTCCGGCGGGTTACCTCGAAGTGGTGTCAGCGAATCTTGCGAGGCGACGAGTTGATCGCTACCCAGGAACTCCGCGCCGCCATGATCACCCTCGAAGGCAAGCCCACTCGCTTTCCTACCAAGATGCTCGAAGTCATGAAGCCATTCATGGCCGGTGACTGATCAACCCGTGATCGCCGCCACAAGGTGCACCCGCGGCGTGTCCCCACCGTTCAATGCCGTGTGATAGCTGCGGGTATCGGTGAAGTAGACGGAGCCGTCGGCCGGCAGGTGCGTGCAGTGGTGGTTGACCACGAAGAGACATCCCGGATTGGTGTGGATCGGGATATGAAGCCGAGGCTCAGGGTCTCGGTGCCATGAGTTGGCGTTGAACGGCTGCTTGAGGTTGATCCGCACGCGCCCGAGACCGACCACTCGGCGTAAACGGTCCACGACCTCTTCGATGTAGGTGCCAGCAAACTCTGGAACTAGCTCTGTGTAGGCGTCTTCGTCGACCAACTCTTCACGAGGAATCTCGACATAGCTATCGTCGGGGCGGATCCAGAAGCGACCCGAGAGGTCGACTGGCTCACGTCCGTCGGTGCCGGGCCGGCGGGTGACCGGCAAAACCCCGAATCCCCACTCACCGTGCGTGTCGTCGAAGTCAAGGCGTTGGAGCACCTCGGCCAACGCCGAACGCAACAGGAAAAGGTCGACATCCACTTCACGAAGACGCTCAATCCCGGGTCCGGGTACGAACTCGGCAACGTCGTGGTGGTCGGGGGCTTCAGCGGTCCAAGAGGTCATTCGGCATCGGCATCCGCAAGACCGTTAGAGCGCAGCATCGCGGTTCGAGCCCCGTCGCTGGAAGAAATCGCCGACCTGATTCAACGACAGCACGGTGACCGAGAGTGCAAGTGACGGCCAGATCACCTGTGCCGTGTTGACTTTAATATCTCTGCGGGCCTGATTGATCATGTTGCCCCAGGTCGACTGCGGCAACTGCACGCTCAATCCGAGGAACGAAAGGGCACCCTCAACCACAATGACGAAAGCCGCCGAAACCATGGCATAGGCAATCAACGTCGGCATGACGTTGGGAATGACCTCTCGGAAAAGAATGGTGCGCGATTTGGTACCGATAGCGCGCGCCGCCAACACGAACTCTCTGTTGGATATGGCCAGACTGTTTGCTCTGGCGACACGGGTGTAGGTCGGAATCGACAGAACACCGATGACCAGACTGATCAGTGTGAGACTTCGAACCTCAAAGATCGAAACAAGAGCCAAGAGCAGAATCAAAGCTGGGAACGCAAGGATCACGTCGATACCCGCCATCACCACTGTTTCAGTGCGCCCTCGGACAAAGCCGACCAGAGCCCCGAAGAAGCCACCCACGGTGACACCAAACGTCGCAGAAACGCCGGCAACGATGAGGCTGACCCAACCGCCGTGCACGATGCGAGAGAAGGTGTCGCGCGCAATGGCGTCAGTACCTAACCAGTGTCTGGCTGATGGACTCTCTAATGGGTCACCCGTACCAAAGCCCCCGATGCTCACATCGAAGTTGTTTGTTTGCAGGTTGGGATCCTGCAGCGGAAGGGCACCATCAAAGACCGCCACGTCGAGCTTGGCATAAATGGCGCCGAAGAGTACCAAGAACAGCCACAGTGATGACAGCTTGACGAGGACGGGCATGTCGCCGATGACCTCGAATACTGACGCTCGTTTGGGCTTCCCAGAGCGATCAGCAGCGATCTGTTCCGAAGACGAAACCCGTGAAAGCCGGTCGCTGGGAAAGTCAGGGGTATGAGGTGCTCCGGCGGTTGTCGACATGACTCAACTTCTCCGGATCCGTGGATCAACGACCGCGTAGAGCAGGTCGACAATGGTGTTGATCACCACATAGACAACGGCGACGAACACCGTGATGCCTTGGATGACCAGGATGTCTCGCTGGTTGATGGCATTGATCAGACGATAGCCAAGGCCGGGTATGGCGAACAGCGTCTCGATCACGACTGTGCCCCCAAGCAGTGCTCCGAAGTTAATGCCAACGATGGTCATCAAGCTCAACGAACTCGGTCGGAGCGCATGACGCATCAGGATATACCTGTCGCTCAAGCCCTTGGCTCGGGCCGACAAGATGTAGTTCTCTTTCAATGTGGCGATCATGTCGGCTCGGATGAGTCGGGAGAAGATCGCCATCTGCGTGGTGGCCAGCGCCGTGGCCGGAAGGATCGCAGTCTTGAGGTTGGCGCTGAATCCTTTATTGCTAATTCGGTTCCAGTTGGATGCCGGTAATAAGTCGAGTTTTACGGCAAAGAGCCAGATCAGAAAGATACCGGTGATGAAGTTTGGCACCGACAAGGCAACTTGGGCCGCAGCAGAGGTAGCCGAGTCCTGCCATTTCCCTTCCTTGTATGCGCCGATGACGCCAAACGGAACCGCGAGGATCAAGGCGATCCCGATCGCCATGACCGCTAGCTGGGCAGTCACCGGAAGGCGCTGCTTGATCGTCGTGGAGACCTCTTGACCCTTGTTGATATAGGACTCACCGAGATCGAACCTGACAGCATCGCCGAGCCAACTCACATAACGAACAGGAATCGGCCTATTGAGCCCCAAATCCTCTCTCACCTGCTCAAGGAGTTCAGGGCTTTGGCCCGCGGCATCGCCGAGTATGGCTACGGCTGGGTCGCCCGGGAGGAACGACGTCAACAGAAAGGACAGCAGTGTCACCACAAACAAGGTTGCGACCAACCGAGCGAGGCGGACTACAAGAACTCTTCCCATCAGACGTCATTCCTCCCGAAACGATTCAACTCAGTCGAGCCAAGCCTGGGACCAACGGCCTTCGGCGTTGGGTAGACCCTGACCGAGGGTTCCGTCGGGGAGTATCCAACTGGCGAGACCCTGGATCGAAGAGTCAACGATGAGCGCCGTGGCAGTGTGGCCTGAATACCAGACCGGGACCTGCTCGGCGAGTTCCATCATGACTGCTTCGTAGAGTGCGTAACGCTCTTCGAACACGTCCGTCTTCGTCGCTGCGATCAGGTTCGTAAACATCGATCCTGAGAAGTAGTTCGCGAAGTTGTACGGCGAAACAACGCCCGGTACCCCCGCTGCTTCGGCAATCGCCGCAGTCGGCGGAGCAAAGGCAGGGTTCAGGAACGTCGACGGATCGTTGTCGTCAGCCCAGCGCCAGCAATGGGTGGTGTGGCTACCAACAAATCCGTCATCGGGGCTGCCAAGGGCGTATCCGATATGGGTCTGCTGGTCGTAGTTGGTCATGGTCGTATTGACCAGACCACTTGCCGTCCAAACCTGCTCAATCACCTGCATGGCCGCGATCAGCGTCGGGTCAGGCGGGCAGGAGAGCTCTGCATCGATGAGTTCACCGACGGCCTTGCCGTCAGAACGGTCCGGATCGTCGATGTATTCCTGCAGTGTGGCCTGGCCCAACTCGAAGTCGAACTGTGGCCAAGCGGCAGCAACCTTCTCGGAGTACCACGGGGAGTCCGGGCTGAACCACTGGGTGGCTGGCAGTGAAATACCGGTGCCACCAAGAGCCTCAATGACGTTCTCCTGGGAGTTCATCATGACAAGACCACGGCGAACACGCACATCGTCGAACGGCGGGGTCAACACGTTGTACATGCCGCCACCAGTGTTGTTGCCCTGGAACTCGTACAGGAAGATGTCGGCGCCGTCATCACGTTCGGCGCGAGCATCACGGATGGTGCCCTGGCGCAGAGTGTGCGCCACCTGGGTCGTACCGGACAGGGTCGCATCGAGACGGGTTCCCTCATCGGGAATCGGTCGGAACGAAATCTTGTCGAGGTACGGAAGCTGGTTGCCGTCCGCGTCGCTCATCCAATAGTTGTCGTTGCGAACAACAATGGTCTCGTTGTCGATGTCGCGACTTTCGAACACGAACGCGCCGGTACCGACCGGGTTCTCGTTATAACCATCCGGATCCGCAGCAGCGAACTCAGCATCAAAGACCATGCCAAGTCCAGCACGCGAAAGGAATGCGGGGAATGCCGAGGACGCCTGGCTCAGGGTGTAGGTGACCTCAAAGTCGCCCGAAGCCTGAACATCTGCCACATTGGCTGACGAGACGGCGGCTGCACCAGCGGCACCGGCCTGCTGAACTGGGAACATGTCGGCGATGCTCTGAGCAGTTAGAGCCTTGCCGTTGTGGAATGTGACCCCTTCACGCAGGACCGCGGTCCAGACCGTGAAGTCTTCGTTCGGCGCGATTGACACATACAGCTTGCCGCCATAGTTGCCCGTAGCCGTGGGTTCCATCAGCCTGTCGTAGATCGTGTCAAGGATGTTGTAGCAGGGCGATGAACAGGTATCTTCCCATGGCCTCATACCGGTGGTTTCGGCTTCTAGGCCGACCGCGATTTCGCCGCCGATATTGCGGCTCGACTCGTCTTCTTCGACCACAGTGTCGACGTCGCCTTCGGCTTCGTCACCAGCGGCGGCAGTCTCATCTTCGGAACTGTCGTCGGAATCTTCCTCAGCTGCATCGTCTGCGGCAGCGTCGTCGCCAACGGCGGCGTCGTCACCTGCGCTGTCATCGTCATCGCTACCACACGCGGCGGTAAACATGCCGAAGACCAACAATAGAGCGAGGAGCTTGTACAAGCTTCTCAGTTTCATGCGTTTCCCTCCTGGGATTGGGGGGGCCGAAGCCCATCTTTACCGTCTCAACCGAGTGGCGGAGACAGACCTAATTCGAGCTGGTAAGTACGAGAACGGGGAATACAAAAGGCGGTCTAGCTGAGCCCAACGCCCATTTCTTCTAGAGGAACAAGGGGATGGTGACACGCAACATAGTGATCGTCGTTAATACGACGCATGGTCGGTTCGATATCGGCGCAGATCTGATCTGCCGAGGGGCACCGGGTACGGAAGCGACAACCCGAGGGTGGATTAATCGGTGAAGGAAGTTCGGCGGCGTCACTCACGGATGTATCGAGCTTGATCTTAGGATCAGGAACCGGAAGTGATTCGAGGAGGAGCCGGGTGTATGGGTGGGCCGGCTGGGCGTAGAGTTCGTCGGATTCGGAGATCTCGCACATCTTTCCGAGATACATCACCGCAACCCGATCACTGATGTTCTTCACCACCGCCAGGTCGTGAGCAATGAACACCAGCGTAAGGCCGTACTCCACCTTGAGGTCTTCCAACAGGTTGAGAATTTGGGCCTGGACCGACACATCGAGCGCAGAGACCGGCTCATCACAGATGATCAGCTCAGGCTCTAGGACAAGCGCTCGGGCGATCGAGATTCGCTGGCACTGCCCACCGGAGAACTCGTGCGGGAACTTATAGCGGGCAACGTCCGGATCGATGCCGACAGCGTCGAGCATCTTGGCGACCTTCTCCCACTGAGCATCCTTTTCAGCAGGACCCCATACGTGCAGCGGTTCGGCAACAATCTCACCGACTGCGCGTCGTGGGTTCAGCGAAGAGATCGGATCTTGGAAGATCATTTGGACATCGGTGCGAAGCTCACGCATCTGCTCGTCCCCCACGCTCGTGAGGTCCTGATCGTTCAGATTGACTGCCCCGGACGTCGGTTTTGGAAGCTGCAGAATTGCTCGCCCGGTCGTCGACTTGCCACACCCCGACTCGCCGACCAAACCGATGGTTTCGCCCTTTGCAACGTCGAAGCTGATTCCGCTGACGGCGTGAACCACTCGGCCACCACCCACTGGAAACTCAACAACGAGGTCTTCGACACGCAACAGCGTCCCGTCGGATGGGCGTAGATGTGCTGTACCTGAGCCGGCCATCAGCGCTTCCAAACTGCGGGTAGGTCTTCAGTAGCGCGGATACGACCGGCGGCAACGAGCGTCTGCGGTAATCCTTCTTCAAGATTTTTGTCGAACGCCTCCTGGGCGCCAGGACTACCAACCGGGTGATGGCACGCGTAGATGTGGTCATCCCCAACGCCAGCGATCAACACTGGCTCCTCCTGACGACAGATAGGTCGGGCATAGGGACACCGTGGTGAGAACGAGCAGCCACTCGGTGGGTTGACCAGGTCGGGGGGACGCCCGGCAATCGCACTGAGGCGAGTGTGTTTGGGCTGCGAAGTCTTCGGGATCGACCAAAGCAACGCCTGCGTGTACGGATGGTGCATCTCAGTGAAGAGTGTGGTCGCCGGTGCTTTCTCTACAATCTTGCCGGCGTACATCACCGCGATTTCATCGGCTCGACCCGCCACGACTCCGAGGTCGTGGGTAACGAGGATCATCGCCATGTTGCGATCACGCTGCTCGGTGTTCAACAAGTTCAGAATCTGGTGCTGCACGGTGACGTCGAGTGCGGTAGTGGGCTCATCGGCGAAGAGAACCTCTGGGCTGCATGCCAGCGCCATAGCGATGCAGACACGCTGCCTCATGCCGCCCGACATCTCGTGGGGGTACACATCAAAGCGCTCATCTGCTTCGGGGATGTGGACCGCTCGGAGCAACTCAACACCAAGGGAACGAGCGTCACTCTTCGAGACGCCTAGATGGGCACGCACGTGCTCGGTGAGTTGACGCCCAACCTTGACAACTGGGTTGAGCGAGGTCATGGGATCCTGGAATACCATCGCCATCTCGGTACCCCAGAGATCCTTCATCGCCTTGGGCGCCATACCGACGAGTTCTTTACCCTCATAAAGCACCGACCCAGTGGTCGATGAATTCGAAGCAATATTGAGGCCCATTACCGAACGAGCAAGTACCGTCTTACCCGACCCCGACTCACCCACGACGCCAAGAGTTTTGCCGCGGTCAAGCGCGAATGAAACGCCATCCACAGCCTTGACGTCACCCGCTGGCACGGTGAAGTGGGTACGGAGGTCTTTAACAACGAGCGCGTGCTCAGCTACAGCCGGTGCCGTCACGACATCACAGTCCGCGGCCAAACACACTCCGGTGACCGTCCAAGGAGTCGCGAGTGCCCAACGATCGTCATTGTTGCGCCTCCTCCAGGAAACAATGTGCCCAGCGTCACAGCTGGTCGTGAAAGGACATGTTGCCAGAGATCAGACCCTTAGGTCCAACCGCAGCCATTTGTTTCTGAAATAACTTGACTCGATTTTCTGCGTAAGTGCTCAGCCGCAATCGTGAAACTCGGCGACTGGTCAGCGACCTGGCGAGCCAGCCTTGTTGCAGCCCCATTGTGATCGGCATCGGCCACAACGCCTTCGACCAACTCAAGCTGAAATGACTTCTCGGCCAGGACTTGACGACCGGCAAAAGCAATGACCACGTACTGACACGATCACCGTCTGGGGAGGTGCCTCGAGAGCCTCGATCGTTTCGGCCTGAAAGTTCGGCGTCGGTGCCAGCTTGCCGGTCACGATCGCTTTCAGATCATTACCAGTTCAGCGAGAGGGCGGCAATGCCGTCGTTGTCGGCTCGGGTGACGAGCGGAGCGTCACTCACCACGAAACTCTGCTGGACGTAGTCCTCCAGGTTCTCGTTCATACCCATGCGAATCCGCCTCAAGCAGCCGAGTCGACAGACTCACCAGCATCTTCGGCGTGATCGTGTCCTTGCGATTCGGACGGTTGAACGTGACTGCGCCTACGTAACCCGTTGCCTTCTAGCGCAGCGCATCTGACATTTGGGCCTCATTCCCCGATAAACCTGAATCCTGGTTTGACAGTAATTCTCGGGGCAGCACCACTCGCAATGCAACTCACAACTCACCACCTCGGCGGCGACGGACGTCCCCTGCTCTTTGTTCATGGCAATGGAATGCACGCCCATGTGCTCGAGCCCTTGGCCAGCTTCTTTCCTGGCCGCGAGTGCATCGGCATCGACCTTCGCGGATTCGGGCACTCCGAGTGCGAGACCGCCGAGTCAATCCATTGGTCAGTTCATGGCGAGGACCTGCGCGCCACCATCACCGCACTCGACATTGCAGACGCGGACATCTTCGCCCATTCGATGGGAGGCGGGGTCTCCATGATCGCCGAACTCCAACAATCGGGCACGCTCGCCCGAATGGTCACCTACGAACCTGTCGCTCCGCCCCCGCACTGGGCGAGCCAGATGGACGTCGAGGGGACGTTGCGACGACAGCGTCACTTCGACTCTCACGAGAGCGCTATCGAGCGGTTCGGCTCGAAGAGCCCGTGGTCTGAGGTGTCACCCAACGCTCTGCGCGCCTATGTCGAGTGGGGCCTCAAGCCCTCAGCGGACGGCGGCTACGAGCTTCGCTGCGACCCCCACCACGAAGCCATGAACTATCGGGCCGGCCTCACCCACGACACCTGGGATCGTCTACATGAGATTGCTGTCCCCACGCTGGTCATGTGTGGTGGCGAAAGTTACGCGGCGCAACGTTCGGCTGACATAGCGGAGCGTCTCGGTGACGGACGGCTCCATGTCTTCGAGGCCCTCAACCATTTTGGCCCGATGCAAAACCCGGCCGAGGTGGCTGCCGTTGCGAACAATTTTCTCGACTGAGGCGGGCCTAGATCGTCGTGTCGAACCAGGCACGCTCAGACCCTGAACGAACGCGGCCTGCCGTGGGGCGACTGAAATGAGTGCCAAGCACAATGGTGTCGGCGTCGATGAGTTGCTCAAGCAGGCGATGACGAGTGGCGGTGGCCGCGGCTGAGTCGGTGTCGGCGTAGGTGGCCGAGACTTCGGGGTAAGCGAATTGGGCCGGGCTGTGGAACGAGTCACCTGTAATGAGCGCCCGCTCGCCGCTGGACTCGATCATCACACACACATGGCCGGGGCTGTGGCCGGCGGATGGCACGAGACATACATTCTCATCAATGCGGTGATCAGACTCGACGGCATCGAGCATGCCGCGCTCGATCAGCGGCGTGATGCTTGGCGCCATGACCCCCATGAGGTCATTGGCTTGCGTGCCGTCAAGTTCGTCCTTACTTACGAGGTAGCGAGCGTTAGGAAACGTTGGCACCCACATACCGTCGGCAAATCTAGTATTCCAGCCGACGTGATCGAAATGCATGTGGGTGCACACCACGAAGTCGACCGCCTCTAGGCCACCAGGAATCGCTGCAGCCAGTCGATCAACGAACCCGGCATCACCGGCCAGCGAATGGTCCGAGTGATCGCCGATACATGTGTCGACTACCACGGTGAGTTCGCCGCTCTGCACAACAAAGCTGTGCACCGATAGCAGCATCATGCCATCGGGCGTGAAGAAGGGCGCAGCCCACTCGGGTAGCCAAGCAACGAGTTCGTGTGAAAGGTCTGGCAAGAGGTAGCGGGGCGACATCTCCGCGACCGTCTCGAGGCAGCGGGCGATCGAGACCTCGCCCACCTGCCAGGTGAGGTCGTCAGCGGGTTCAGGTTTGCGGACCACGACCTGCCGGCGTGGCTTGGCATCGTCGGCTGCCTCAGACATCGGCGAGGATCTCTCGGAGTTGGCCAAGGGTGGCCGTGGCATCAGACCCGGGAAGGTTGACGTTGAGGTGTGTCACCCCGGCTTCCTTCCAGCCTCCCAAACGCTCCCTGATCACCGACTCAGGTCCGACCAGGTTGGACCGGTCGAGGAAGTCGCGTGGAACTGCTGCGGCGGCCTTATCTTTGTGGCCGTCAAGGTACAAATCCTGGATCCGGACGGCTTCTTCCTCATAGCCCTGGCGGCGGGCGATGGAATTGTAGAAGTTCTTCTCCCGGGCACCCATACCACCCCAATAAAGCGCTGTGTGCGGCCGACTGCGATCCAAGAACGCGTCGGCCCTCTCGCCGATGAACTCATCACCGATTGCGACCGTCGCCCCTTTGGAGATCTGGAGCGGACCCAACTCAGCGGGTCGGTCGGCCATCCCCTTTACCAAATCGTCACCCCACACCGTCGCGATGTGTTCCGGCAGGAACTGGGTTGGGATCCAACCGTTGGCCAGCCGGGCCGTTTCACGAATGGCGTAGGGCATCAACGACGCCCACCAGATCGGTATGTCATCACGGACCGGATGGTTGATCAGCTTGAGCGCCTTCCCGAACCCAGTTCCCTCACCTTCAGGAAGGGGAAGGTGAACGGTGTCACCGTCGTATTCGAGTCGTTCACGCTTCAAGGCCATCCGGGTGACTTCGATGTACTCACGGATCCGCTTGACGGGCTTGTCGTAAGCAATACCATGAAATCCCTCGATCACCTGGGGCCCACTGGCCCCGAGGCCAAGGATGAAGCGGCCGTTGCTGACGTAATCGCACCCTGCCGCCGTCTGGGCAATCGCAGCCGCCGATCGGGAGTACACATTGAGGATGCCGGTGCCGATCTCAACGGTTTCTGTCGCAGCGGCCAGGTAACCAACGCGGCTAACCGCGTCGACGCTGTACGCCTCCGACACCCACACGACATCGAGACCCGCTTTCTCCAACTCGACAACCTCCGCCACTGCGGAGTGGAAGTCTCGTGCGTAGTTGATTCCTGTTCCGATCTTCACTGCACTCTCCTGCGTAGGGGCGAACTAGTTGCGACCGACATCGCGATATGGCACGCTGCGATCTGCAGCCGGGTCCTTCGGTAGGCCTAGGAAACTCTCTCCTAAAATGTTGTGTTGGATCTCATCGGTTCCACCCGCAATCGACTGCGCCGGCGTCGAGACCAACACCTCGGCGATGGTCGCGTGGATCGGATCGTCGCTCACCTTTAGCATTCCGTCAGCACCGGCAATACGGGTGTGGAGTGCGTTGCAGCGACGAGCCACCTCGGAGGTGGCCAACTTGCCGATTGAACCCTCCGACCCGGGCGGGCGACCAAGCGCCCGGTTCGCCTTCGCTCGTTCCGCCGTCCACTGCGATGCTTTTTCAAAACTGTAGAGCTTCATCATGTCGTTGCGCAGCACGGGGTCATTGATGCGGTCTGCGGACCCGGCGCGATCGATCACAAGATCGGGCCGGCCCATGCGCTGCGGATACCACCTATATGTCTCCATATAGATCGCCGCTTCAGCCTTGGCCTCGTCTATGACGCGGCCGGCGGCATTCGGGGCAAAATTGATACGCCTCTCCCCGGCGTAGCGTCGCTCGTGGGCCAGGGTCGCCCTTGCCACTCGCCAACCGTCACCGATCCCGCCGACCATATTCTCATGCGGGATCCTGGCGTTGGTTAGAAAGACTTCCATGAACGAGTGGTGATAGTTCATCTGCTCAATCGGACGAACTTCGACGCCCTCTTGGCGCATATCGAGCACGAAGTACGTCAGCCCTGCGTGCTTTACCGCGTCCCAGTCGTGGCGGGTGACAAGGATCGCCATGTCGGCATGATCGGCACTCGTGTTCCACACTTTTTGGCCGTTGACGATCCAGGTGTCGCCGTCGCGCACTGCCGTACATTTGAGGCCGGCAAGGTCTGAGCCGGCACCCGGTTCGCTGAAGAGCTGACACCATGTGTGCTCGCCAGTGAGTGCGGGCCGAAGCACCCGGCCCTTCAACTCATCGCTCGCATGCTCATACAAGGTGGGTGCTGCCAGGCTTGACCCGGCCCCGAGAGGGAGCGCGACGCCACCGGCCATGCGGATCGTCGAGTGGGCAACTCCGTCAACCCATGCAGGCAAGCCCTGACCGAACCATCCCGTCGACCAAGACGGCACGGCCCAACCCGACTCCAGCAGTCTGGTCCGCCACTCGATCAGCGAGACGTCCGGGTTCCACGCCTCGTGAAACCATTCGAGCACCTGCTCTCGAACCTCGCCTTCGGTGACCTCTGCCATCAGTTGGTGCCGCGCCCGTACGGCTCGGTGTCGGTCACGAGGATCGACCGGGACTCAACATGGCCGGTCTCCCACCCACCAACGACCCGCTCCAGATCATCGATCTCCCAGCGGCCGTCCGTTTTGGCGACGTCGGCTCGCGACCACTCGAGGTAGCGAGCGATCTCGTTGCCGCCAACCCAGTACACCTGAGCGGTGGCCTGGCAGTTCTCTGTGCACAGCCACGCAATCAGTGGCGAGATATTTGCGGGATCCCATTGATCAAACGAGCCATCCTCGGGCTCACCGATGCGCTCACCTAGACCCGGCGTGCTCAGCGTCATCCGAGTGCGAGCGGACGGGGCGATGGCATTGACTCGGACCCCGTAGCGACCGAGTTCGCGAGCCCCGATGATCGAGAGCGTGGCGATTGCCGACTTGGCTGGACCGTAGTTTCCTTGACCGATGTTGGAGTGCAGCCCCGAGGTCGAGGAGGTGTTGACGATCGACGCCTTGACCTCTTCGCCAGCCTTGGCCTTCTCACGCCAATGAGCCGAGGCGTGCTTCATCATGAGCCAGGTTCCTTTGAGATGAACATTGATGACCGAGTCGAAGTCTTCCTCGCTCATCGAAACAAGCATGCGGTCACGCAGAATGCCAGCGTTATTCACCAGTCCGTGGAGGTCTCCAAACGTATCGACCGCGCAATCAATGATCGCCTTGGCGCCCTCCCACGTGGCCACGGAATCCCCATTGGCGATCGCCTTTCCGCCCATACCGACAATCTCGTCCACCACCTCCTGGGCAGGTCCGACGTTTCCGCCACTGCCGTCCTGCTCGCCACCAAGGTCGTTGACGACGACACTGGCTCCCTCTTCAGCGAAGCGCAACGCATGCTCGCGGCCAACACCGCGTCCCGCGCCAGTCACGACGATCACCCGTCCATCAAGATGTCCCATTGTGTTCTCCCTTGCGCCAGTTTTGTTTCAGTTCAGTTCAGTTCAGTTCTCGTTCGAGGCGGTCGAGGACGTCGAAGTCGAGCGCATGACGTCCATGACGATTGATCATCAGCGTGAACAACGCATCGCCGCGTTCTGTCTGATCTGCCATCGTCGTGGCAGTGACCGCGATGATCACGCCATGCAGCGAGCCCAGCGCATAGTCCGCCAAGCATTGCTCCATTGAATACTCGACACCTCGCGTCCCAAGCTCGGCAATGTACTCAGCCAGAAGTTCGTGCTCGACGGCTCGGCGATTCTCAGGCTCAAGCCCACCGGCGAGCAGGTAGCCCACGTCGGTGACTCCCAGCCCGAGAGTCACCGTCTGCCAATCAACGACCGTCATTGGAGGTGCACCGGTCCTAACGCCAAACATGAAGTTGTCGGGTCGAAAGTCACCGTGCACGAGCGTGATCGGGACGTTCTTGAGCCGGATCCATCCTCCGGCAAGGGGCGCGAACCGCTGGAGCATCTCGCCGATGCCATCGTCGAGGTCCGGACCGAGTCGATCAAAGACAGCGTCGAGAAGAACGGGAATCATCTCGCCACCGATGGCGGCTCGTCGCTCCATGTCATCGCGATACGGGGCGAATGCCGGGCCGTCGGTCTTACCCCAGACTGGGGCCTGAAGCGCCGCGGCCTGGGCCATGGCCATACCGAGTTGCCGACGGCTGGGCTCGGTGAATTGATCGCCCTGCTCGGAGCCTGTCAGATCCTCCAACACAATTGCGAAGTCCTGGCCAGCAGCATCAAAGTGCACACCGAGCGCCAGTGGCACAGACACATCAACCAATGGTGCGATCGACCGGTAGAAATCACACTCCTTCTGGTAGATCCCATGCTCGAAAGAGATGGAGCGCGTCGCCGGCACCGACGACGGCACCTTCACAACCACCGACTCCGGTCCGGCGTTGTCTGCCCAGGTGATCGAGAAGCGGGCGTTGCGGCTCATCTGGCCGGTACCGATGAAACCCATGAACTCGACCGACGTCGGCGCTCGTCCGTTCGTCGCTACCTGAGCAGCGATCCACTCCGGGTCAAGCCCAATGGTCGATGGGTCGGCGCTCACTGAGCCCCGTCGAAGAACTCGGTGAAGCCCGCGGGACGG